>PFGS01000064.1:224-12686 GCA_002783525.1 Ignavibacteriales bacterium CG12_big_fil_rev_8_21_14_0_65_30_8
TTTTTCTTTTAAAGTGTTTTAATGCTCAAAAAAAGTTTCTTTATATTTATTCCAGCTCGTATTATCTACATTTTCCATTTCCCCAACATGTAGATGATATGAATACATATCTTTACTGGTTGAAAGTTTCTTTTTTAATCCCTGAAGTTTTTCGATTTCACCCTGGAAGAAAGAAACGGCTGCTTTTCCAACTTTTAACAAGGCCAATTCATTATCAAGCTCTTCAGTATCTATACCACAAATCCAATTATCACCGTATGAGGTATAATTTAATGCATCGAGGTCTTTATCTAAAAAATTGTTTATAATATTTACTCTTCCGCTAAGTGGAGCTTTAAATGTAATATTATTATCTTTTTGTTTAACTATAAATAATGAGTCCCCTTTTTTTACATCCATACCAATATTAGGATACTCAATTGCATCAATCTTACCTATCAATTTTTTTGCAAAATCGTCTATTCCAATTTTTGCGATTCCCTCTTCATTTATACTGCACCAGCAATGACCTTCGGAAATAAAAACACCACCTGGTATTAAAAATTCAGGTGTACCGACAGCACTTTCTTCTAAATGTGTTATATGTACTTTTGGTTTTAAAAGCCTTTGAATTTTATCCTGTCTTTTTATCAACAATTCTTTTGTGAACTTCAAAAGTTCATCTTCAGTAAATGGCTTTTGTACATAATCCATTGCCCCATACTTCATACAGTCAACAGCAGTTTCAACTGTAGCATATCCGGTTATAATAACAACATCAATATCCGGGCGGATATGTTTGACCGACTTTGTAACATCCAAACCGCTCATTGCAGGCATTTTCAGATCTGTAAAAACAAAATCATAAGAATGATTTCGTATCAATCCAAGAGCTTCCTGCCCGGTTTCAACTGTATCAACGCAATAGCCATCTAGAACCAATATTTTTCTAAAACTGTCAAGAATAACAGGTTCGTCGTCAACACATAAAATCCTTGCTTTGGGGTTTTCAACTTCAGCTCTTTTAAGTGTTTTTGCTTCACTACTGAAGTTTAAATTATAACTTTCTTTTAAAGCATTTTGTCTTTCCTGGAATCTTTTTTTAGCAGCAATTTCTTTTGCAAAAAATCTTATCAGTAAATCGACAATAATGAAGACTATAATTGCCATTATAAATAGTACCATTTTATTTTCTCCCTTAATTTCTTTTTAATAATATTAATCTTTACAATCTATCTGAACTACATGGAACAAGATATTTTATGTCATATTCAATATCAGATGGTATAATTCTGTATAACCAACCCTCAAAGTATGGGTCTTTTTCCAGCAAAGATGGTTCAGATAACAGATTAGTATTTCTATCTACTATTCTTCCTGCTAATGGAGCTATAAAACTATGAGTTAGTTCATCATCGGTATCAAATATTGCACAGGAGTTTCCCTGAAGTATTGGTTCATCAATGCTTTTTAATTTTATGTTAATAACATTATTAATAGTTTCAAGAAATTGATCAGTCGCTCCAATTATTGCCGATCCATCAGATTCAAGATTCATCCAGCTTATATAACTTAACCTCTTATATTTTGGCGGACATGGCACATATACAATAGTTTTTTCTTTCCCAAGTTTTTTATCTTCTTCCATTTTCTTTTGAATTTTTCTATACTTTAATCCGCGATGCATTGAACTAATAATTTCATTGAATGTAAAAGGTTTAGGTATAAAATCAATTGCTCCTTTATATAAAGATTTTACTGCATTCTCAACAGTTGAATATCCGGTTATCATTATTACGGGGATATCTATTTTTCTATTATATAATTCATCCAATAATTGAAAGCCGTCAAAATCCGGCATCATTATATCACTTAATATCAACGAGTAATTATTTCTTTTGATTTTATCCAAACTATCTTTTGCATTCAGTATAGTATCTACCTTCCAACCTTCTAACAAAGCTATCTTTGTAACTGCATCAAGTATAACCTGCTCATCATCAATTATTAATATTTTTTCTTCAGATGACATTTTTCTTAACTATTTTGTGTTATAGGCAGATGAATAATAAATGTTGTACCCTTACTAATTTCACTCTCAACATTAATTGTTCCATTATGATTATCAATAATTCCCCAAATAACTGCAAGCCCAAGGCCTGTTCCTTTTTGCCCCTTTGTGCTGTAGAATGGTTCAAATATTCTTGGAAGATCTTCTTTTTCTATTCCTTCCCCTGTATCCGTTATTTTAATTTCTAAATATTCTTTGTGCCCTGCAGAATCCATCGCATCCCATTTTTCCCAACTACATTCCGGATTTGCACATCCTTCAAACATTCCGTGGGGAGGAACTTCAAAAGTGTAAACAGTTGAGTTACATTTTGGACATTTAGCCCCTTCTTTTATTAAGGAAATATTACATTTTGAACATGAAAGAAGAATATCTTTTTTATTAATAATTTCTACATTATACTGGTTCCTGTTTTTTCCATAAACAGGGTCCAAATTTATATAGCCTTCGTTTCCATTTGATACAGCTTTAATTTTTATAGTTGACATACCATTAATTTTAACTTCATTATCCATTTGGTTGTGTCTCTTAGGGCAAACTGCTGTTTTAATTTGTGCTAATCCAAACGGTGAAAGAGAAATTAAAGCTGTTTCAATAAAAATATTTCCTCCCTTGTCACCAATAGCATCACCGGCATTAACTAAAAGATTTATAAATACTTGTTGAATTTGATTTGAGTCAATTGTTACTTTTGGGATTGAGCTATCAAGGCGTTCTATAATTTTAATTCTTTTCAATGTTAATTGATTGTTAACTACCTCTATTGAACTTTTTAAAATTTCATTTATTGAAGCTTCATGTTTTTTTGGTACAGACTGACGTGCAAAATCCAATAAACTTTTTACTATTTCTCTGCTTCTCATAGTTTCCCGAACTATAATTTTTAGATCTTCCTGTAATTCAGGATTATCTTTTGCTCTTTTCTGAAGAAAACTGCTGTAAGTTAAAACCCCGGTAAGTGGATTGTTTATCTCGTGTGCAACACCCGCTGCAAGTCTTCCCAAAGATGCCATTTTATCTGATTGAAAAAGCTGCATTCTTGCTTCGGTTAATTTTTTAGTCATATTGTTAAAAGATTTTGCAAGTAAACCCAATTCATCATTACCTAAATCTCTAATTGTGTAATTAAGATTACCAGAGCTTACTTGATTTGTTGCTTTTACTAAATCATTAACAGGTTTACCGATCCACTTTCTTACAAAGAGACCAATAAAAAAACTTAAAGCAAGTATAGATATTACTGCAAATAAAATTAATCTGAATTCGCTGTCAGATATTTGCTGATCAACATCTTGAAGACTTACTTTTATATCAAGTACTCCCAAAACTATTTGTGATTTAGGATGAGCATGACAGACTGCAGTATAACAAGAAGATTGATTATAAATTGGATTAATTACTGCAAGTATTCTAGGGGAATCTGAATTAATTTGGTAAATTCGAGTTCTTTCATTTATAGAAAGTTTTTCCAATGGTTCATCTGCTGTATGGCAGGCATAACAACTTTCTGTATGTTTATCAACCATTTTACCGATTAAATTTTCACTGGAAGAAAACATTATTTTTCCTTCCTTGTTGAAAACCCTTATTTCTTTTATGCTTGTTTCCTGAGCAACTGTATTAATAATTGCGTGAATTTCTTCTCGCTTGTTTTGTAGCATACTTATGTGAGTGCTGTGTTTTATAGTTTCACTAAGTTTGTTTGCTTGAGTTTCTGCTTGTGATAAAAGTGCATCACTTTGTGCACGAATACTGAAGTAAGAAAAAATACAGATTATTACAGCAGTAATAATTCCTACAGCAATTATAATTTTAAGACCAATTTTAGTTAATATTTTATTTTTTGACATAATAATTTCACTTTATTATGGCTTCACTTTCTTTATTAATTTTCCGGGTTTATCTTTTGGAAAACTCTTTTCATCATGACAATTATCACAAGTCGGTTTTTTGATAAACTCCATATTTATATGACAATCACTGCAATCAAGATCTGTGTGGTTTTCATCTAGAATTAAACCTGTAATTTTATGATTGAATTTTCCTTCTGTCCAATCTTTATGACAGCTAATACATTGATTATTAAGTTTTATAAATTTGTTTTTTTTATGACACTTTATACACGTCAATTGTTTGTGGAAATTATTTAAAGCCCAGCATGTACTTATACCGTGATTAAATGGTTTTGCAATATCTTCTTTATGACATAAGTTACAATCGCTTGTCTTGTGACAATCACTGCACATTTTATGTCTTTCGCTTTCAGCTAGATTTAATTTTATAGGTTTATCATATATTAAAGTTTTATAATTTATTTCATCTTTCTTATCGTGACAAAAAATACAATTATCATTTTTGTGACAGCTGACACAATCTAAACCAAATATTTTAGTGTGATCATTATGATAAAATGTTACCAGCTTACCTTTATTGTAATTGGTTTCAAAAACAATTTTTGTTGGTTCTTTTACTTTTGGATGTAATTTATTTCCGATCTCAGCTATTTTTTGTTGAATATTAATTTTGTTGCCATTCTTTTTTAATTCATGACAAGAAATACAATCAGCCTTATGATTCCATTGCCTGTGGCATGTAATGCATTGCTGATGATAAGCACCTTTTAAATCAGGATTTCTAACATCGTCTCTTAATCTTTTAATTGAATGACATTCATTACAAGACAAAATTGGTCCAAGAGTGTTATAGTGATGACACGTCTCACAACCTCCGGAAAGTTCAGACATTTGGGCATGAATCCTATGAGAAAAAACTACAGGGTTATACCTATCTTCTAATTTTTTAATTATTAAAACAGAAGGACTAGATTCAGGGGACGGATAAGTTTTTAACATTTTTACTCTTGGGCAGGCAATCAAACATGGATCATCTTTTGTCGGAACATCACATTTATGACAAGTTTTACAATCTATTTGTTGTTGAAAATGTTTTGGTTCAACGTTTTGTTGTGCAAATAAACTTGATATTAAAAACAAGTTGATTAAAAGGAGACTGCTTAACTTTTTCATTTTGAACCTCCTATTATTTCATACTTGGTTTTATGTACTAACTTTTTATCGGGTAAACTAATAACAGGTAAATTCATAACTATTACTCTGTAGATTAAAACTAATATTGCTATAAAACCAACAGTAACTGAAATTTCACCTACTGATGGGAAATAACTTTTTAAAGCATAGGGTGGAGAATAGGCAACTAAGAAAGTATTGATCCTATTAAGCATAACTCCTATTACTGTTAAGGTAGAAGCAAAGAAAAGCAATAATTTTGAATTCAAAACTTTTTCTGAAAAAAACATTCTAAGTGGAACGATAACCCCAACAAGCATTTCTATAACAAACATTATGCTTTGAGTGTTAATTTCAGTTAGATAGACAAAGGTTCCGCGTATAAACATATCACCAATTTTAAATGCTAAATATATTCCGAGTATTGGGCCAACCATTCTTCCTAATTTTGAAAGAACATGCATCTCGGCTTTTAAACCAAAAGAACGAGAAGCAATTAATGATTCAAAAATAATCATTGGAAATCCTACACCAATTGCAGAAAGTAAAAATAAAAGTGGTAAAATTGGAGTTTGCCAAAGCGGGTGCATTTTGGGTCCCGCAATAACCATCAATGTACCAAGTGATGATTGATGAAGAGTTGATAGAACAACACCGGCAATAATAAAAATGAACATTGTTTTGCTTAAGCTACGATCAAGAAACCGTAACAATGAATCAATTGGTTTATTTAAAAAAGATAAAGAAGCAATTAATTTTACTTTACCTATAAATCGTTCGCATACAATTGGAATAAATTCTATATAAAGAACAGTAACATATATTATAACACAAATACCAACTTCAAAAAGTGGTGAAGATCCATTCCACATTACTAATGGATGCCAAATGTAATAATATCTGCCCAGATCAATAAAAACTCCCAAAGCAACAAATGTATAGCCTAACATTGCAGTTAATAATGCCGGGCGAAGAATTACTTCATATTCATTTTTATGAATAATATGACCTAATGCTGCACTTGTAAAACCTCCGGCAGCAAGAGCAACACCCGAAGCAACATCAATTGCTATCCAAATTCCCCAAGGATTTTGATTATTTAGATTTGTCATTGAACCAAGCCCGGAAAAAAACCTAAATGCAAGAAATACTATTGCATTTATAGCAAGAAGAATAAGAATTATAACTCCGGGAGTAAAAAATTTTTTATCTTTTAACAAAGTAGGTTTCATTAAAAAATCCATTATTCTTCCCCTGATTTATTTTTGTTTATCCACATAATTCCACCAAGAAGTGCATAAAGGGCAATTGGAGGAATGAAGTATGCAAAAATTCCATGTTGAATGGATTCAGTAACACCAGGTGCAGGATCAGAAACTAATTTTGGAAAATCAAGTTTGGAAAAATCCTGACCTGCTAAATAAAGCCACGATGTTCCACCAACTTCGTGTTCACCTAAAATATGATTTGAATATCTATTAGGTTTTCTTTTGATTCTATCTCTTGCAATCTCAATTAAATCTTTTCGTTTTCCAAAGGTTAAAGTTTCGGTTGGACAAATTTCAACACAGGCTGGAAGTTTTCCTTCTTTCTGTCTATCAATACAAAAATCACATTTCATAATTTTTGGTTGAAGAGCTTTATCATATTCAAATGCCGGAATTTGAAACGGACAAGCAACCATACAATAACGACATCCAATGCACATAGTAGAGTCCCATGTTACAGGACCTTCTTTATGTTTTGTAATAGCATGAACTATACAGGCGGAAACACAAGCTGGTTCATCACAGTGCATGCATTGTACTTTTACATCTATAGGTAATTGTGAATTTTTTGGATTGTAAAATTGATTAACAACTGTTAAAGCTTTGTTATTAGGTCTGCGTTTATTTTCAAATACTTCTCTATTGCTGTATTTTTCTAATGGTTCGGTTGAAAGATTGTGTGCCTTTTTACAAGCCCACTCACAATTTCTACAACCAATGCAGATTGTAGTATCTACTAAAACACCAACGCGGTCCTCATCGATCTTAAATTTTTCATTAGCTTTTAAATCTTTGGCAGGAATTGCAGCTGTACATGCAATAGCAGCTGCTTTCAAAAAATTTCTCCTATCCATAATATCCCCTTAAAAAATTATGGTTGATTATATTAAATCTATATAAGAGCTCCCCTGAGCATCAAATTAATAGCAGAGAATATCATACCACAATAATTTATTCTAATAATAGATAGTTTATAATCAAATCTGATAAAAAATTGAGATTTTGAGCAAAACTTGTAAAAAGTTATAAGCTTTTTTTCTCAAAAAAAGTGATATGTTTTCAGAAATGGGAAATATTGTGAATTTTTATATTATTAGATTTTATAAGAAAAATGTAAAAAATAAAGGTAAAATAGTTTTTTTAATAGTTTATGTTTATTAATCACGCAATCTATGGAGGGTTTTTTCTACTTTTGAATTTTTTAATGTTAGTGAATTTGATAAAAAACTAATATTATAAACTTCCTCTTTTAGATCTTTAAGCTTTAGTTTTAACTTAAAACCATTTACTCTATAAGTACCTTTTTGAACGCTTAATGGAATTCTTAATATTAAAGTATGATCTGTGTTAAATTGATAATAGCATTTTTGTCCTGAGATATTTGTTGTTTCCCAAGTACCAAATTCATTTATTCCTTTAACAGTTTTTTTAACAACCCGATGCATAACTCTTTTATGTTCTTTTCCTTTTATCTTATATTTTTGAATAAGTGAATCACCTTTGATTTCCACAAAGCTTGTATCTAAAGTTGTCTCTCCGTTAATATGATTGAATAGTGCTGATATTAATTGTTTTCCTTTGAATATATATACATAATGAACAATTGCACCTGATGTGATTTCAACAGTTTCGTTTTCATTAAATTGCCAAATAGTGCCTACTCTTGAATTACCAATTACATCAGATTCCCACCTGCCAACCAAACCTCCTTTTACATTTTGTGCAAATGAAATTGAAGAAATACAAAAAAATAATATTAAAAAGTTTTTTCTAAATAGATTTTTCATAATTAGTTTAATTTTGATTTAGTTGACAGCTTATTTTTTCTACTTGCTGCAGATGATGATTTATATGATTTATTAAAAAGTTTAATGATTGTTCTAAATTTATTAATCCAATATAAGGATGTTTAAATATACCCTTATTATAATTTTCTTCGGGTATTTTTAAACAAGCATTTTTTATATCTTTTCTTATTTCATCCCATTTATTTGATATCTCTTTTACATTAACATTATCAGGTACTTTTTGTGCAACTGGAGGAGCTTTAAATTTTAAATTACTTTTTAAGGCTAAATTTAAAAACTTTGATTTAATAAATGCTTTTGAACCAACTTTATTTAGATTATTTCCATTTCTTATTGAATTCATAAAAGATAATAATGTACCTTGTTCAGCTTTTACAATATGATAAAGTATTTGTGCTAATGACCACTTGTCTTTTGCTGGCTGTGTGTTAAGTTTTTCATCTGAAATTAATTCAAAACATTTTAAAAATTTTAATTTTTGGTTTTCTAATGTCTCCAGCTTTTCATTTATATCTTTATTCATACAGTCTAATTTTTCAGCTTTACCATAGTTAAATCTTTTCCATTTTCTAAATTATGCAGCGTCATAGTATTACCGGTAATTTTATAATTCATTCTCATTCTATAAGAATTAGGTGAAAATATGGTTATCATATTTTTATCTACTGAGTATTCTCCTTCAATTGATTTTACAAGCAGACGAACATTAACCTGAAAATAAGGTGTAAACTCAGTTATTGCCTGATATCCGTTGTAGTTATCTGACTTCCATTTACCAATAATTAAATTTGAGTTAACATTTGTATTGTCAATCCGTTTCATTTTAATTGTAGTACCCCCGACTAAAGATTTTTGAGTTAATGTGTTATCTTTAATTACAATTATTGAAGTATCTACCACAGTATTCTTGGTACCAAACTTTGTAAAATATGAAACTAGTTTATTGTTCCTTAAAGTATAAACTCCATTTAAAAGTGTACTGATTTCATATTTAACAGTACTATCTAAATTAAACTGAATGTTTATTTCAACATTTTTCTGATCTATTTTTATTGATTTCCACTTGCCAATTAGTTCTTTATCCTTAACATTATTTTGTTGAGCAAAATTTAATTGCGTTTGTAAAAACAAAAATAGAATATAAATAATAAAACTTAATTCTTTCATTTTAGGGTTAAAATTTATAATGGTATTATAATACTAAGATATATTTAAAACAGTTCCACTAAATTAATAATTATCTTAACAAATGATGAGAGAATTAGTTTTAGTGAAAATTTAGATAAATCAAAGATTTGGTCTTCCGGTTATATATCTTTCAAGTTGATCAATTACAAACACTTTTTCATCAATAACAGCTTTTACAACATCACCAATAGAAATAACACCAATAAGGTTTTCATTATCTAAAACTGGTAAGTGTCTAACTTTTTTTTCTATCATAATAGCCATACATTCTTCAGCAGTTAATTCAGGAGAAGCGTAAAAAACTGTAGATGTCATAATTTCTTTAATCAGCGTTTCTTTTGAAGATTTTCCTACCAATATAATTTTTCTGGCATAATCTCTTTCTGAAATTATACCGCATAATTTTTCATTTTCTAAAACTAAAAGAGCTCCGCATTTTTTTTCAGCCATTAATGTAAGTGCTTCAAACACAGTATTATTTGGTTCAATTGACCAAATTCCGGGATCTTTTCCTTTTAACATTGAACTAACTGTTTTTATCATAACATTTCCTCTTTTTCATAATAGAAAATCATCAATACATCATTGCAAATAAACAATGGATTAGTAAAATAATCAAAAAAACAAAAATTGCAATATTAAAATTAAATTTTCTAAATATTTTAAATTAGAATTGTTCGAAAACAAATAAAAAATTAAATAATCTTAAAAGTGCTACTCTATCTTTTTTAAAGCTAAATTTGAAATATATTCACCTATACTTAGGGAAGCAGTTGCGGCAGGGGAAGGTGCATTTAATACATGAATTGTTTTGTGTGTTTCTTTTATAAAAAAATCATCAATTAATTTTCCATTTCTATCCAGCGCTTGTGCTCTTACACCTGAACCAGTACGAACAATATCATTTTCGATTAATGAAGGGATAAGTTTATTAAGAGCTTTTACAAATGCTTTTTTACTAAATGATCTGTAAAGTTCATATAATTCTATCTTATAATGTTTAGCTGCCATTTTCCAAAAGCCTGGATATGTAAACATTTCAGAAATATCTGTAACAGAAAAATCTTTTAAGGAATATCCTTCTCGTTTTAGTGCAAGCACAGCATTGGGTCCGGCTTCTACACCTCCATTAATCATTCTTGTAAAATGTACACCTAAAAAAGGAAATTGAGGATCAGGCACAGGATAAATTAAATTTTTAACTAATGTTGTTTTATTGTTTACTAACTCGTAATATTCACCACGAAATGGAATGATTTTTATTTCTGGATCTACTCCACAGATTGATGCTACTCTATCAGAATATAATCCTCCGCAATTGATCAAAATATTTGTAGTGAATTCCATTTTATTTGTTTGAACAATAAGGTGATTATTTTTTAGTATTAACCTTTGAAATTTATTTTTTGTAAAAAGTTTTCCGCCGTTGTTAATTATTTTCTCTACATATTTATTTGTTACTTGTTTATAATCAACAATACCTGTTTCGGGTACATATAATCCTTCAATTCCATTTACATTAGGTTCATATTCTTTTATTTCATTTTTTCCGACTCTCTTTAATCCTTTTAAACCGTTGGCTTTTCCTCTTCTTTCTAATTCATTAAGAGCAATTATTTCATCACTATTTGTAGCAACAACTAATTTACTGCATTGCTCAAACTTTATATAATTTTTTTTGCAAAAATCGTAAAGTTTATTTCTACCATTAATACAATTTTGTGCTTTTAAAGATCCGGGTTTGTAGTATAACCCTGAGTGTATTACACCGCTGTTGTTTCCTGTTTGGTGAAGCGCAGGTTCTTTTTCGGTCTCAACAATAGAAAGAGATAATTTCTTTTTATTTAAAATAGACATTGCCGTAGCTGTTCCAATAATACCGGCACCGACAATCGTAATATCGTAATGTTTCATAGCAATAATAATTTTAAAAGATAAATTTACATTTATTTAGATAAAATAAATTTTTGTAAATACAATAATTTTAGATTAATTTTAAAAAGCAAAACCATCTTTTTGAAATTAAGAAATTCAAATCATAATGGAGGATATAATGAAATATTTACTTTCATTTTTACTTTTAATTGTTTTCTTTTTTCCTCAAAATTCAAAAGCGCAAACTACAACAACAATTCCAAATAAAATTACTGAAACAACAAAGGAATGTTTGAGTTGTCATGTGACAGAAACAAAAGGAATTTATCAGGAATGGGGAACATCAAAACATTATAGAGCAAATGTCGGCTGCTTTGAATGTCACAAAGCCGATAAAACAGATCCGGATGCTATGGAACACGAAGGATATTTAATAAGCGTAATTGTTTCACCCAAGGATTGTTCTAATTGTCATGCTAATGAGGTAAAAGAATTTTCAGAAAGTCATCACTCAAAAGCCGGAACTATTTTAGGCTCTTTGGATAATTATCTTGCAGATATTGTTGAAGGAAATACTAACTTTTTTGGAGGTTCAGCTGTAACAGTAAACGGTTGTAAACAATGTCATGGTTCTGTAATTAAAGTTGGTACAGATGGAAAACTTACGCCTGACACCTGGCCTAATACGGGCATAGGAAGATTTAATCCAGATGGAAGTGTTGGCTCTTGTACAGCTTGTCATCAGAGACATGCATTTTCAGCTGAACAAGCTCGCAGACCTGAGAATTGCGGAAAATGTCATCTTGGTCCTGATCATCCACAAAAAGAAATTTATGAAGCATCTAAACATGGTATTGCTTACAGAGCACACGAAAAAGATATAAAACTTTCAAGCAGTAAATGGGTTTTGGGAGAAGATTATACTGCGGCTCCAACTTGTACAACTTGCCATATGTCAGCTGTAAGAACAAAAGACGGTGATTTAATACCTGTAACACACGATGTGGGCAAAAGAATAAGCTGGAACAACAGACCACCGGTTTCAATAAGACCTGAAATATCCGATAAAAAATTAGGTCTGGAAAAAATGGCTAAAGTAACCTGGGATGTTAGAAGAAATAATATGAAACAGGTTTGCAATGTTTGCCATTCAGAATCTTATGTAGATAATTTTTATGTACAATACGATGGATTAATAAATCTTTACAATGAAAAATTTGGTGAACCGGGTGTAGCAATTATGAAAA
>PFGS01000029.1:0-4950 GCA_002783525.1 Ignavibacteriales bacterium CG12_big_fil_rev_8_21_14_0_65_30_8
TGAGTTTCTATATAAACTTGCACAATTCGGAAATGATAGTGGAATACAACATAGTATAACTATAACCGTTGATTCTTTACATTATGATTCTAATGGTAACGGATTATGGTTAATTAATGGTTTAAAATATTATTTTGCTGTGACAGCATATAGTTACAATCCAGGGATTGATGTTTTTCCTAATAATCTTGAAAGTGAAATTCAAATTATAACAGTTAGACCGCACATACCTGATCCGGGAATAACTTTGGAAGATCCTGGAAATGTAATTCTTACAAAATCCGGCACTGCAACTATAAGTGCAACAGTTAAAATTATAAATCCGGATATGTTAACGGGTCATAATTATGAAATTTTTTTTAATACCCAAGATTACATAAGCGATGTTAACGGTAACTGGACAAAAGTTTTTGCAAAACCTTATAATAGTTTAATACCAAATGATGTATCCCCATCTACTTTAAATTTTGCCATTTCAATTCCAGGGGATGGTTCATTAAATATAACTGCCTCACTATCGGTTATTTCACCAGACTATGATTATGCAGATGGCGTAAAAATAGATTTTCCTACAGGGGTAACTATTAATAGTGCAGAACCATATTCAGGTTGTGCAGGCCCTGTAATTGCAGGTCAATCTATATTATGGGGAGATAGTAGTCAATCAAAATATGGTTGTTTCCAAAGCACTGCTGATTTGGTTATGAATGTTACCGGAACTTTACCTTTTGATGTAAACTGGACTATTTATGACGATGCTTTGTCAAGTGATTATCCACAATATTTTGTTGAGATTAAAAATGCTTATGGTACAGCAACTTTAGGTTTTCCAAAAGTAACTCAAAAACAATGGGGAGTAAAGGATATTACACTAGGTACAAATGTTCTTGAAAACCAAACAGTTTTTGGCGGGGTTGATATAGAATTTGGTAATGGGCCGGGTGGTTCATCAGGTTTACTTGGACCAAATGTAGGAACCGACTTTATGATACAAGCTGACGGTTTAGGATTCCGTATTGATGCCGGCAGTTTTTCTGCACCATTAACCTTCGATAAAATTACCTATAATGGTTTTACAGTTGCATCAAATATTTCAATTGGAGACCAAAACCGATTTGCCGGTTATAATATATCAGAATTTGGTGCATTAGGTTATCCGGATGCTAGAGCATCAACTTCATTCCCACTTTATGGAGGAGTTGGAGGTACATCTCTAATAGAAGAGTTACAGAAAGACTACGAGTTAAGATGGACAGGTGTAAAAGAGACAATAACTATCGCAGGTAAAAATGTTATAAGGGTAGCCTCAGGTGGCTCAATGGCCACGTTGTTTGGTGCCAGTCTTTATGACATAAAAAATGATCCCGCAAATCCTAATCCGGGTTCAAGTAATCCATTTTTACTACGAATACCATTTGAAGTATGGAATATTGATGACAACCAACAAGTTAATTTAGCTGTATGGCATCGTCAGGGCGATCTATCAGAAGATCCATTTCAAGAATGGAAAGAAGATGGCAGAATGTATGCGTGGATAATAAATACAGAATACGATGATACAGTTCCATTAGATATAACAGCTGCTAGTACAACAGCTAATGCAACATGGAATGTTGTATTCTTTTCATCTGAGTTTTATCAAAATGACATAATAGGTTTGGTATATGCAAATCCAATACAACCGGGAAAAGATTCATTTACATTCTCAACAATTTCCAAAAAGTATAGTTTACAAAAAGCAAAAAAAGATGTTGAAAAAATAAATGTATTTCCTAATCCATATTATGCAAAAAGCACTGACGATCTTACAAGCTACGATAGATTTATTACTTTTACACACTTGCCTGTTAAGGCAAAAATAAGGATATTTAATCTTGGCGGACATTTAGTAAGGGTAATTGATAAGGATGATAATTCTCAGTATGTAAAATGGGACTTATTGACTTTACATGGATATCTAGCTGGAAGCGGAATTTATATTGCATATATTGAATTACCCGATTTAGGTACTACTAAAATATTAAAGTTAGCTATTGTTCAAGGTATACCTATAATTAATTATCAATATTAAATATTCTTATATGACTAAGAAACCGATATTATTCTTACTGGCATTATTAATGTTATTTAATATTAACTGCGGAAAGAATGATGAAAAAAAATCTACCGAACTAGATAAAATAAAAGAAAGGGGAAAAATTGTAGCCATTACGGGCTATAATGCATACAGCTATTTTATTTACAGGGGCCAGCCAATGGGTTTTGAGTATGAGCTTCTAAATCAATTTGGTGATTATCTTGGTGTTGATGTTGAAATTAAAGTAGTTAAGAACATAACAGATATGTTCAAAATGCTTAATAATAAAAAAGGTGATTTAATAGCTTTTAATTTAACCGTTACTAATGAAAGAAGTAAAAAAGTAGCTTTTACTCATTATACAAATACAACCACTCAGGTATTGGTGCAGCGCCGTCCAAAAAAATGGCGTAATATGACGCTCGATCAGATAAATAAATTAATTATAACCAATCCAATTGATCTGGAAGGGAAAACTGTCTATGTAAGGAGCGGTTCTTCTTACATACCAAGGTTAAAAAATCTTGCTGATGAAATTGGTGGGAAGATAGATATAAAAATTGCAAAGCCGGAATTAACAACTGAAAATTTAATTGAAATGGTGGCTAATGGAGAAATTGATTACACAATTTCAGACGAAAATATTGCACATCTTAATCAAGCTTCTTATCCTGATATTGATATTAGAACACAAATTTCGCTTCCTCAAAAAATTGCTTGGGCGGTAAGAAAACAAGATCATCAACTTTTAGATACTCTAAACATTTGGATTGATAGTATGTTAAATAACCCTGTATACTATGTTATTTATAACAGATATTATGAAAACAGAAATAGTTTTAGAAGAAGGTCCAGAAGTGAGTTTTTATCTGTTACTGGCGGCAAAATCTCTCAATATGATAGTCTGTTAAAAGTATATGCAAAAAAATTAGGCTGGGACTGGAGACTGCTGGCAGCACAAATTTATGAAGAATCACAATTTAATCCTGATGCAAAATCATGGGCAGGCGCTGTCGGGCTAATGCAATTAATGCCGAACACTGCAAAACAGTACGGAATAGAAAACCGTTCAGACCCAGATCAAAGTCTAAAGGCCGGGATAAAATATATGGAGTGGCTAAATAAATATTGGAGTAAAAATATTGAAGCTCAGGAAGAAAGAATAAAATTTGTTTTAGCATCTTATAATATTGGTCTAGGGCATATTGTTGATGCACAGAAACTAACAGAAAAATATGGTGGTGATCCTAAAAAATGGGATAAAAATGTAGAATTTTATTTGTTACAAAAGTCAAAGAGAAAATATTATAATGATGAAGTAGTAACTTATGGTTACAGCAGGGGAATAGAAACTGTTGAATATGTAAAAGATATATTAGATCTTTATGATCATTACAAACAGTTTATCAGTTTAAAAAATCAACCAAGCAAACCCCTTGCGTTAAACAGTTATTAATTTATTACTATTTTAGCCAAATCAAATTTTCCATAATTATTTAATTTATTATAGTGGAAGAATTAGAAGAAAAAGTAGATCATTTTCAATTAATACAATTTCCCTTATTATTTATAATTTTCATTTGGATCATTCAGTTAGTTCAAGTTTTCACAGGGTTGGATTTTGCAAGATACGGTTTATTGCCTCACACTACTAAAGGACTTATTGGTATTATTACTGCTCCTTTAATACATTCCAATTTTAATCACATAATTTCAAACACAATTCCATTATTGCTTTTAGGAAGCGGTATATTTTATTTTTATAAGGATGTAGCACATAAAATGTTTTTTATGGTTTTTTTAATACCCGGAATTTTAGTTTGGTTTCTCGGCAGAAGTTCATATCACATAGGTTCAAGTGGAATTGTTTATGGTTTTGTAACATTTGTTTTTTTTAGCGGACTAATAAGAAGAGATAACAGATCTATAGCATTGGCATTAATAGTTACTTTTCTTTACGGAAGTTTGATCTGGGGTATTTTACCATTAAGCAGAGATATTTCCTGGGAGTATCATTTGTTTGGTGCATTAACAGGTATTTATGCAGCTATTATTTTTAGGAAATCTGATCCAGTAAAAAAATATGATTGGGAAGATGAAGTAGATATTCCACCTGAAGATAATATTACTATTCAGAATTATGATTGATCAATCCTTTTCTTATCAAATCAGAATCTATCTTTTAAATTATATAGTTTTTATTGTTGAATTATTTTTATTACGGGGAAATTATGTCCAAATCAATTGAAAACTTTTTTTATCCTAAAAGCATTTGTATTGCAGGTGCTTCATCAAAAGAAAAGAGTATTGGTTACGAATTACTGCGTTCAATAAAAAATTATGGTTTTACAGGTAAGATATTACCTGTCAATCCAAAAGCTGAATCAATTCTTGGATACAAATGTTTTAAATCAATAAATGATATAAAAGGACAAATTGATTTGGCACTTGTTGTTGTTCCTAAGTTTGCAATAGATGATACTATCAAAAGTTTATTAGTGAAAAAAGTAAGATCAATTGTATTAGTCACTGCGGGATTTAAAGAAGTTGGTAAACAAGGTGCCGATGATGAAAAAAAATTATTAGAGTTAATTAGAAAAAATAAAGCAAGATTAATTGGTCCTAATTGTATGGGAGTGATTTCTACTTTTGATGACATAAAATTAAATGCAACTTTTGTTGCAGAAAAACCTGAGAAAGGGAAAACAGCTTTTCTATCACAGAGCGGGGCCATAGGTGCCGCAGTATTAAATTCATTAAGAGAAACTGATATAAAATTCGGACACTTTGTAAGCGTAGGCAACAAAGCAGATATTTCTGAAAACGATCTGCTTCCATTTTGGGAAAAAGATAATCGTATAAAAATAATTACT
>PFGS01000029.1:5012-5218 GCA_002783525.1 Ignavibacteriales bacterium CG12_big_fil_rev_8_21_14_0_65_30_8
TAAAAAACCGGTTATTATTCTTAAAGCAGGAAGAAGCAGTGCGGGAATAAAAGCAGCTCTTTCTCACACAGGAGCTTTGGGCAGCAGTGATTCAGTTGTGGATGCTGTGTTAGATCAATTTGGAATTATAAGAGTTGATGATCTTAATGAACTGTTTAACACCTCAAAAGGGTTTGAGAATTTTACAATGCCTTTGGGTAAAAGAA
>PFGS01000029.1:5242-12662 GCA_002783525.1 Ignavibacteriales bacterium CG12_big_fil_rev_8_21_14_0_65_30_8
GACCGGCAATACTAACAGTAGATTCTCTGGAAAAAGAGAATCTTATACTTTCAAATTTATCCGAAAACACAAAAAATAAATTAAGAAAAATTGCTCCACCTCAGGGCAGCGTTAATAATCCAGTAGATTTGCTTCCAGGTGGAACTAAAGAACAGTATAGAAAAGTGAATGAAATTTTATGTGAAGATAAAAACGTTGATGCAATAATTTCAATTTTTGTAGAGCCTGTAATGGTTCCCGCATTTCCAGTAATTGAAGAAATAAATAGTATTAAATCCAAAAAACCTATATTTCAGGTAGTTATGCCTTTGCCGGAATTTTGGAATGAATATAGAATAAATTCAAAAACAAAAACGCCGTTATTTAAAAATTCTGAGGACCCTGCAAAAGTAATTTCTAATATGCTTTTTTATTCAAACAGAAAAAAAATAGAAGTAAAAAGTATAAAGCATATTTCTAGTTCTTATTCAAAAGGATTTTTGAATTTATCACATACAAAAAAATTATTAAAAAAATATAACATTCAATTAAAAAAAGATCAGCTAATTACACCGAATGAAATTAAAAATGTTGCTGGTAAAATTAAGTATCCTATTGTATTAAAAGGCATCTCGAACAAAGCAGTACATAAAACAGAATTTAAAGGTGTTATTGTTAATATAAAAAACGAAAATGAATTGATTACAACATCTAAAGAAATAATCAAAAATTTTAAGAACAAAAAAATTGATGTTGAGAAATTTCTTATTCAACCTTTTATTGAAGCACAACACGAACTATTGATAGGAGGATTTAGAGATCCTGCATTTGGACCGATGATAATGTTTGGCAGCGGCGGTAAATATGTAGAAGTTTATAAAGATACCTGCATTAAATCAGCATATCTTTCTGAAAAAGACATTGACGATTTTATCAACAAAACACAAATAGGACAAATATTAAATGGTATTAGAGGTGCAAAAAAAATAAAATTAAATAAATTATATTCATTAATTAATTCAGTTTCATTAATGATGCTTGAAAATCCAAATATATCAGAATTTGATTTTAACCCTGTACTGATAAAAAATGATGGTTCTTTACATTTAGTTGATGTGAGAATAAAGATAAATTAATTTTTTAAAATTGAATGTATTAATACAGAAACTCCTGCACCCGTTAGACCGACCCCAATTAATATTTTAATAGTTTTTTCTGACAATTTTAAATTTAATTTATTACCTATAAAAGCACCCAAAATAAATCCCAGAACAATAGGTATTGAGTAATTAATATTTAAATTACCTAAATATAAATGACTGATACTTCCTGTTAAACTTGTAAAGAAGATCATAAACAAAGCAGTAGCTGCTGCAATTGAAGGAGGAATGTTAAATACATTTACCATAATTGGTGTTTTTAAAAACCCGCCCCCAATTCCAAAAAGTCCGGATAAAACTCCTGCAAACAAACCAAACAATGTAGATAAAAAATAGTTTATTCTATATTTAATTTGTTCAGTTTCTCTAATTAAAGCAGGCTTGAGTTCATTAATTTTTTTAAATATTCTCAAACTATTATCATCTTGTTGATTTTCCTTTTTTACTTTAATCATACTTAACCCAACCAAACTAACAAATAAAGCAAAGATAATTTCAAGTGTATCTAGCACTAGAATTGATGTTAAATAAGCTCCGATTATTGTTCCCAAAACTGTGGGAATTTCGAGTGTTATTCCAGCAGAGAAGTCAATTTTATTTCTTTTTTTATTATAAAAAGAAGAAATTAAAGAACCGGGAATTAAAGCAACAATCACAGAACCGGCTGCAATGTTAATTGGAACTTTGAATATAATTACTAAAATCGGAATCATAAAAATTCCACCACCAAATCCTATAACTGTACCAAATGCAGCAAAGAAAGCAGACAATAAAAGAATTAATATATAATTCATAAATTCTAGAAATTAATAAGAAATTTAAGATTTAAGCTAAACAAATATGAGTAAATATAAAATTCTTATTTTTGAGAATTAATACTAAAAAGTTATTGCTTTTGCCCATTTTCTAATTAAAAAAACATCAAAACAAACTAAAAAGGTAATAAAACAGAATGAATTCTTTGGTATAGTTTTAGATTTACCTATAAGGATTTAATGAAAGCCTATTAATAATTAGAGAGATTAATAAAAATTATGGAAAGAAAAAAAGTTACAATTGATGGAAACGAAGCTGCTGCATATACAGCTTATCACATAAACGAAGTAATTGCAATTTATCCTATAACACCATCCTCCAATATGGGTGAATGGACAGACGCTTGGTCTGCAAATGGAATGAAAAATATTTGGAATGATGTACCAAGTGTAACAGAAATGCAAAGTGAAGGTGGTGCATCCGGTGCAGTTCATGGAGCTTTACAAAATGGTGCATTAACAACTACATTTACCTCATCACAGGGTTTGCTGTTGATGATACCTAATATGTTTAAAATTGCCGGCGAATTAACTTCAACAGTATTTAATATTGCTGCAAGATCAATAGCTGCACAAGCGCTATCTATTTTTGGAGATCATAGTGATGTTATGGCTGCAAGGTCTACAGGATTTGCTATGCTTTCTTCAAACTCAGTTCAGGAAATTATGGACATGGCTTTGATTGCCCAAGCTTCAACATTAGAGTCAAGAATTCCATTCATACATTTTTTTGATGGATTTAGATCATCACACGAAGTTAAAAAGATAGAACAACTTTCATTAGATGATATGCGTGAGATGATTGATGATGAGCTGGTTCTAGCTCACAGGGGAAGAGCTATGAGCCCGGATAATCCGTTTATAAGAGGTACAGCTCAAAACCCCGATGTATTTTTTCAGGCAAGAGAAACGGTAAATCCTTTTTATATAAAATGTCCTGAAATAGTTCAAAAGCAAATGGATAAGTTTGCAAAAATAGTTGGTAGAAAATATCATCTGTTTGATTACGTAGGTGCACCCGATGCAGAAAGAATAACTATAATTATGGGTTCAGGTGCTGAAGCTGTGGAGGAAACTGTTGAATATCTTACATCTCAACAAGAAAAAGTCGGGATGCTTAAAGTTAGATTATACAGACCTTTTTCAATTGAACATTTTATAAATGCTTTACCGAAAACAGTTAAAACTATAACCGTATTAGACAGAACAAAAGAGCCGGGAGCCAACGGCGAACCAATGTATTTAGATGTGGTTAATGCAATTACAGAAAGATTTATGGAAGGAAATCTACCATTTGAATTTCCTAAAATAATTGGTGGCAGATACGGACTATCTTCAAAAGAATTTACTCCTGCAATGATCAAAGGTATCTATGATGAAATGAAAAAAGAGAAACCAAAAAATCATTTCACCATTGGAATAATGGATGATGTTACAAATACAAGTTTAGATTATAACCCGGAATTTTCAATTGAACCTGAAGAAACATTCAGAGGTAAATTTTATGGATTGGGTGCTGACGGAACAGTCGGTGCTAATAAAAACTCTATCAAAATAATTGGTGAAGGGACAGATTATTTTGCTCAGGGTTATTTTGTTTATGATTCAAAAAAATCCGGTTCAACAACTATTTCTCATTTAAGATTTGGACCAAAAGAAATAAAATCAACTTACTTAATTGACAGAGCTAATTTTATTGCATGCCACCAAACAGTATTTATAGAAAAATTTGATATGCTGGAAGACGCTATTGAAGGTGCCACTTTTTTATTGAATACACAGGTTCCAAAAGAAAAAGTTTGGGATTCATTACCGCATAAAGTTCAATCTGATCTTATAAAGAAAAAAATGAATCTTTATATAATTGATGCATACAAGGTTGCTCAAGCAACAGGAATGGGTGCAAGAATAAACACAATTATGCAGACCTGTTTCTTTGCTATTTCAAATATCTTTAAAAAAGAAAAAGCAATTGAACTGATAAAAAGTTCAATTAAAAAAACATACGGCTCTAAAGGTGATAAAATTGTTGAAATGAATTTTGCTGCTGTTGATCAAACAATTGAAAATCTATTTAAAGTTGATATACCGGAGAAAGTTACGAATAAAGCTGTTGATACTAATACAGTTTCAGAAAATGCTCCAGAATTTGTAAGAAAAGTAACAGCAAGAATGATCGAAGGAAAAGGGGACAGTCTTAAGGTTAGCCAAATGCCAAATGACGGTACTTATATGACTGGTACAACAAAATGGGAAAAAAGAAATATTGCTTTGGAGGTACCTGTTTGGGATCCAGATGTTTGTATCCAATGTAATAAATGTGTTATTGTTTGTCCTCACGCTACAATTAGAGCAAAAGTATATACAGAAGATCAATTAAAAGATGCCCCAAAAGATTTTAAATACATGAAATTTAAAGCGAAAGATTATGGGGAAGATCTTTTGTATTCACTTCAAGTTGCAGTTGAAGATTGTACCGGCTGTAAAATTTGTGTGGATGTTTGCCCTGCGAAAAATAAAAGTGAAACTCGGCTGAAAGCAATCAATATGCACGAGCAATTACCACTTAGAGAAACAGAAAGAAAAAATTGGGATTTCTTTTTGTCTATTCCTGAATTAGACAGAACAAAAGTAAATATGACAAAAGTTAAAGATTCACAATTTTTAGAACCATTATTTGAATTCTCCGGTGCTTGTTCAGGTTGTGGTGAAACACCTTACGTAAAATTAGTAAGCCAAATGTTTGGTGATAGAACGTTGGTTGCAAATGCAACAGGTTGCTCATCAATTTATGGAGGTAATTTACCAACAACACCTTGGTCAGCAAATAAAGATGGAAGAGGCCCTTCTTGGAACAATTCATTATTTGAAGACAATGCTGAATTCGGTCTAGGTTTTAGATTAGCTATTGACAAACACATAGAACATGCTGAGACATTATTAAAAACTTATTCCAATGAATTAGGCAGCGAACTAATTGAAAATATATTAAACAATAAACAAAAAAATGAAGCAGATATTTATGAACAACGAGGTTATGTAGACATACTTAATAAAAAATTAAAAGATTTATTAGGCTCTGCTTCGGGTCAAAAGAACAAAGATATTAACCAGTTAATTTCATTATCTAATTATCTGGTTAAAAAATCTGTATGGATTATGGGAGGAGACGGCTGGGCTTACGATATTGGTTATGGTGGACTAGATCATGTATTGGCATCAGGTAAAAATGTAAATGTTTTAGTTTTAGATACTGAAGTTTATTCAAACACAGGTGGACAAATGTCAAAAGCTACACCAAGAGCAGCTGTAGCTAAATTTGCTGCCGCAGGTAAACCGGGAGCTAAAAAAGATCTTGGAATGATGGCTATGTCTTACGGGAATGTTTATGTGGCTAAAGTTGCACTTGGAGCTAATGACACACAAACAGTTAGGGCTTTTATTGAAGCAGAAGCTTACGATGGACCTTCTCTAATAATTGCATACAGTCATTGTATAGCACACGGAATAAATATGGGTCTTGCAATGCACAATCAAAAAGCTGCTGTTGATTCCGGTTACTGGCAATTGTACAGATATAATCCGGAATTAGTGAAAGAGAATAAAAATCCATTTAAGCTTGAATCAAAAGGATTGAAAATTCCATTTAAAGATTTTGCATATATGGAAACAAGATATAAAATGCTAACAAAATCACATCCGGAAAGAGCAAAACAACTAATGATTGAAGCACAAAATGATGTGAATGAAAAATGGAATATGTACCAGCAAATGAATTCATTTAAACCACTTACTGAAGAAAAATCAGAAGAAAAAGAAGAAGTAAAAAAATAAAAATTTATAAGGCTGTAAAATGAAATTAGAAACTAAATATTTAGGATTAAAATTAAAAAACCCAATAGTTCCATCTGCAGGACCATTATCAAAAGAGATTGATGATATTAAAAAAATGGAAGATTGTGAAGCTGCTGCAGTAGTACTATATTCATTATTTGAAGAACAGATTGAACACGAATCATTTGAACTGTATCATCACACAACTGTTCATGCAAATAGCCACGCTGAAGCTACAAATTATTTTCCAGATGCAGGCAACTATACAACTGGTCCTGATGAATATTTAGAACATATTAAAAAGGCTAAAGATGCTGTTGAAATTCCAATTATTGCAAGTTTAAATGGAAAGTTGTTGGGTGGTTGGACTGAGTATGCAAAAAAAATAGAACAAGCCGGTGCTGATGCTTTAGAGTTAAATATTTATAAAATTGCTGCAGATGTAAACAAAAGTGGAAGCGATATTGAAAAAACTTATATAGAAATTGTAAAAGCCGTTACAAGTACCGTAAAAATTCCGGTAGCTGTAAAACTTTCACCATATTTTAGTTCAATGAGCTGGATGGCAAATCAAATTGTTGAAGCAGGCGCAAAAGGGTTGGTTTTATTTAACAGATTTTATCAACCAGATATTGATCTTGAAAAATTAGAAGTGGTTCCAAATGTAGTTCTCAGCACACCGGAAATGATAAGACTTAGAGTCAGATGGATAGCTATACTTCGGGATAATATTAAAGCAGACTTGGCTGCAACCGGCGGAGTTTATACTGAAAAAGATATTTTAAAATTAATTATGTCAGGTGCACAGGTTACACAAATGCTTTCAGCTTTATTAAAATTTGGTATTGAACATATTAAAGAAGTGTTAACCAAACTAATTTACTGGGGCGAAGAACACGAATATGAATCACTCGATCAAATGAGAGGAAGTATTTGTTATAAAAATGTTACTGATCCATCTCAATTTGAAAGAGCAAATTATATGAATGTTTTAAATTCATATAAATAATCTTATCTCTCTATAACCATTGCAGGATTTAGTAGAAAATTTTTAATCCCCTCAATTAAAAAATTAAATTAAGTTTTGCAATGGTCTTTTCTTTAAAAATTCTTATATCAAATAATTATATTAACACTAGAATTTTATTAGTTAATTTGGGCTAAATATTTTCTTGAAAACTTTATTTTTACTTAGACATGCAAAAGCTTTATTATATTCACAAAATAATTCAGATATAGATCGTCCTATTACCGGTGATGGAAAAAGAGAAGCAGAAATAGTTGGTGAATTATTATTAAAAAATAAAGAACTTCCAAAACTAATGATTTCAAGTAAGGCATTAAGAGCAATTACAACAGCTAGAATTGTCGCACAAAAAATCAATTATCCCGAAAAAGAAATAGTAATTAATAAAAATATTTATAAAGCCGGTTCTAAAAAGTTACAAAGTATAATTGAGGAAATTGATAATAAAATAGATTCATTAATGCTTGTGGGTCATAATCCCGGTATTTCAGATTTGATAGAAGATTTAACGGATTCTATTATTGGTTTTATACCAACAGCAGGATTGGTTTGTTTAATAAACAAAAGTAAAAATTGGGGCGACAAAGAAGGGAAATGGATCTTAA
>PFGS01000245.1:0-11282 GCA_002783525.1 Ignavibacteriales bacterium CG12_big_fil_rev_8_21_14_0_65_30_8
CGAGAAATTTCCTTTACAGAGAATTCACTTCTTAATTTTTCATCTTTAATGTATGGAAGAAGATCTTTAGCATATATCAATCCAACAATATTATCTAAGTCTTCATTATAAAGTGGTAACCTGCTGTGTCCGGAAGAAGTAATGATCTCTAAGATGTCATCAAATTCAGTATCAAGTGCAACTGCACTTATATCAACTCGTGGAGTCATTATTTCTTGAACTTCAACTGATTTGAATTCTACAATTCCCTTTATTAATCCTTCTTCTTTTCTTATCATTCCCCCAGCTTTACGGCTCATAGCAGCAAGTTTTGAGATATCTTCAGGTGTTATTGCTGTTTTAGATTTATCAATCCTAAACTTTTTAACAACTACATTAATTATTTCAGATATAAATTCTGAAATTGGGAATAAAATTACTGAAATCCAGTAAAGTGGAAATACTATTGCTTTAGAAAAAGAGACGGGATTTTTTGCTGCCCAAACTTTTGGGATCAATTCTCCAAATATTACAACCAAAATTGTAATAATAATAATTTGAATTGTAAGTGCAAGATCTCTTGAAATACCAATCTTATCTGCATTTTCTAAAACAAGTGCAACAGAAGCAATTGCAGCAGCTGTATTAACAATTGTATTACCAATTAGAATAGTAACTAATAAACGACGAGGAAATTGTAATAAATTTTGTAGATACCCCGAAATTACTGGAGTTCCCTTAAATAATTCTTTTATCTTAGATCTATTTAAAGAAAATAATGCAATTTCAGAACCGGAGAAAAAAGCAGAAAATAACAATAATATAATTAGAACAATCAGTCGAATTTGCCAATCAGTATCCAAATAATTACAATATCCTCGTTTTATTATACATACTAAACTTAGAATGGAAGATCTTCGTTATCTTCAGAAACATCTGCATCAGGTTCAGAAACTTTATCTGAATTAGATTTATCATAATTTCCACCTGAACCTGAAGAATCTAGAGGAATCAATTTTTCTACAATAGTGTCAGTAACATATTTCTTAACACCTTCTTTATCAGTGTAATCTCTTTTAGAAATTCTACCTTCAACATAAAACTTTTTACCTTTCTTCAAATTTTCTTTGTAATAGTCAGAAAGATTATAACCAACCAGATTATGCCAAGTAGTTTCATTCTGCCAAGCACCTTCTTTGTCTTTGTAACTTCTTGTAGTTGCTAAAGAGAATGTTGTAACGGAAAGATTATTTGTAGTAAATCTTGTTTCAGCATCTTTACCAAGATTTCCTATCAACATAATTTTGTTTAAAGAAAATGACATGTCTACCTCCCAATTTGTTAATAAAAAATTATTATCTATTCATAAATTAATTTATGAAACTTAACCTAACGTATAACCGTTAAAATCCAGGCATCCTTATAATCATCCATAGTCCACAATTTATTTCTAACCATTTCTGCATCCTCCTTCTTATTATAGAATGGTTTAAGCTGAACCACATAAAGATTTACTGAGTTACTAAACGCTATATCAATATCGTAATTTATTTTTTTTTTGCTGTTTGCGGCAAACAATTCTGCTTTATCTTTTGTTGTAAATGCACCAATTTGCACTATATACAATTTTACATTAGAAATTGTGAGAAGAGCAAAATTTTCATTTTTAATTGAATCTATAGGCACTGAATCAAAAACATATAAAGAATCAGCACTATTTGTTTTAAATAAATCTGCATTGTCTTTTGAAGAAGAACAAGCAGTTAAAAATAATGCTATAAAAATATAGAAAATGAATATTAAATTTTTCTTCATAAACAAAAATAAAAATTTTTTTGTTTAAAATAATAAAATCCCGCATAATACGGGATTTTATTATGCAATTTTAATGAAAATTAATAATTAACCGGCCAATTTTTACTTCCGGTCATCATTCTTATCATATCATTAAATACTTTTGGTTCATAATTAATTTCTTTTGCCGGAACTTTGCCAATTGGCATCCCCGGAAGACTATTTAAATCAACCAAAGGTATATTAGCACTAAATTTGGTATTTATTGCTTTTATCCACTCATTAGCTATTATGCCATACCCTCTTGAAGAAGGATGAACACCATCATAGCTGAATGTACCGCCAGAGATAAAGTTTGAAGTAAATACTCCAATTCCTGGATAAACAATTGGATTAGTCAATAAGTTTTTAAGTACCAAATTAAAATCTACTACTGCAATATTTCTACTTCCAGCCTCAGTTGCAATAATGCTGTTAAAAGCAGTTACTGCATCTTTTGAAACTGTAATTTCTGCAGGATCTAGGACAAATACATCAGGGAATGGATTTTGTGGATGGACACCAAAAGGTTTTGTAGTATCAATACCAGGTGGTAAACCAGAGAAATTATTATCTCTATAAAATTGTCCAGTTGGTACACCAATCAGCCCTGCATATGTTTGTCCCGCTAATGTAAATAAAGTTGTTAAATTTTTACAAGCAGCTGAATCAGCTATTCTTACTTTATTATTTGGTAAAAATGGACTAAACTGAAATCCGGTTTTACTTTCATAGATAATACCTGAACCAGGCAAACCTGAACCTTGCTGACCTGCGGCTATTTGATCCCAAGGTACCTTAGCTGCTAAGAGAGGTCCAACTGTTGTAAAGAAAGGTACTGAAGCTACATCAGGAATATTTCCCACTATTACTCCTCTTGACTCTGCTTTAAGACTATCTAACATAGCACTGTATAATGATGAAAATACAGCAGTTTCAGTTGGAGTTGTTCCAGGTGGATCAATATAACCAACATTTGTCCCTTTAGTTCCACCACTTGTAGCATATCCTAATACATCATTATTACCAATCCAAGCTGTAATAAAAGATGCTTGCAAATTTCTTGCTTGACGAAGAACACTATTACCTAAAGCTTGATCTCTCAATACTAAGGCAAAAAATGGATTTTGTCTTGAAGCACTTTTTGAAGAAAAATCGCTAACATCAGCCATATCATACAAAATTGCCCCAGGTATACCTAAATTATTATACGGTCTTTGCAGTGCAATGTTTAAATTTGATGCCGGACTTGTTGGATCAACCTGTCCTTCAGAAACTATTGTTGGAGCAAGATTTACTAATCTTAATCTTCCGCCTATTCCTGGATCTTTTATTAATGGTTGTTCAAATGTTGCATTTGCATTATTTTTTGCAACAGTAAGATTTGCTACTTGATTTGCTATCTGGCTTGGAAAACTCCAAACCTGATCTCTTTGAGAAAGAGCCGAAGATTGATAACCAGCTGTTAAACTATTACCAATTGAAACATACATTGTAAAATTGGCTGTGCCGGTATTAGCTGGAGTAGTTGGAGTAGTTACTATAGTATCATCATCAGAGCAACCTGAGACAAAGAGGAAGCACACTCCAAATGCTAAAGTTAAATATTTAAGTTTATTATAATATATTTTCATATTAATTCCTTTTTGATTTATATTAGAATGAAACAGTAAGTGAACCTATTAACTGTCTGCCGACAATTGAGCCACCAAAAATTTGATAAGCTTGTTTGTCGAATAGATTAGTAACTGAAACACCTAAACGAAAATTCTGATTTATTTCATAAGCAGATGATAAATTTATCAATGTATATTCAGGTATATGTCCAACAAAAACACCTGCAGCCCAATCATAAGCCTGAACTGTTCTACCAGATAATTCAGCTTCAAATCCGTTTAGATTATTTCTATATCTGATTGAATAACCAAATTTATGTTTAGGATTATTTGGTAATAATACATCTCCTGCTTGTTGTGCTTTAATTTCATAATCAAAATAAGACCAGTTAGCAGAAAGTAAGAAGTAATCACTCATATAATAGTCAAATCCTAGTTCCAATCCTCTTTCATCAACCTGACCTTTATTTGTATATGATAGAACTATTGCAGTTTCACCATTAGGTAATACTGTTAATCCTGGCAATGCAGGTATTCCATTTGCGGGTGAACCGTGTAAAATTAGATCTGATAAACCTGCAGGTGCTCCGCCAAATGGGAAAGCCGGATTTACACCTTGCAAAAGGTCTGTAATAAAATCGTGTACTTTATTTGAATAGGCATCTAAAGTAATAAATAACTTATTATCTAAGAAGATACCTTTATAACCAACTTCAATACCTTCAATTCTTTCAGGTACTAAGTTATCATTACCAATAGCATAAATAGATGTTAGTCCTGTTGGATTTATACCAAGTGGTCTTAGATCAGCTGCTCCGGCTAAAACCCTTAAAAAATATTCTGAAGTACTTGGTAATAAGAATGCTTTGTTATAAGAAAATCTAAAAGATTGTCCTTGAGCAAAGCTCCATACAACAGCCGCTCTTGGTGAAAATCTTGATTTTTCATAAGTAGTTCTATCAACACGACCTGTTGCAACAAATTTTAATTCTTTAATTGGATTGAATTCCAATTGTAAATAACCACCTGTAATTGTATAATCTTTAGTTCCGAGCATTGCTGTATTGTCCATATCAACACTTACAATTTTTTGTGAACCACCTAAAATAAATCTAAACTGATCATTCATAAATGAACGGTTATATTGTCCTTCAATTTGATACATTGTTGTGTTTTCAATTAATCTTCCTCCTGAAGCAAGAGAAGTAATTTGAGTTGGAGTTGTTCTTTTTTGCATCCATGCTGATACATCAATATGTTTTGATGCAAAATGTAGTCTTCCCCATGGTCTATTTCCTTCTAATATATTTAAACGACCAATACCTGAAACAACAACATCATTTTTAACATTTGTTAAACCACCTTCCGCAGTGATTCTTGAATCGTTTGCAAAATCATAGTCTAATCTTGCTGAACCATAAGTGTAAACCATATTATCAGGATTTATATTTACTACTTCATTAGAAAGTCCTGCATAAGGAACGCTTGTAGTTCTGTTTTTATCCCATGTATGGCTTTGCAGTCTTCCTAAATTTATTTTGTAGCTCCAACCTTGACCAAGTAATCCTGCATTACGAACATCAACTCTGAACATACTTAATTCACCACCTGATACTTTTAATTTTGTACCCAAAGCTTCCCTAGGTGATAAAGATGTCATATTTACAACACCATTAAATGCATTTGTTCCATATAATGCTGAACCTGGACCTCTTACAAATTCAATATTACTTAGGTCTTCCAAAGGTACAGAAATATCTCCCCATTCCTGTTGACCTAAAAATGCTGCACCTAAATCTCTTCCATCAAGAAGAACTAATACTCTCCTTGTTACTGAACTGTTAAATCCACGAGTGTTTAAATTGAAATCATTGACTCCACTCTGAACTAGGTCTATACCAGGTTTTGACTCTAAGAGTCTTGGTACTCCACCTGCATTTGAATTTAATCTTATATCCTCCATTCCTATTACTGTAACTGCAGCTGGTGCTTCAGTAATTTTTTCTACTCTTCTTGAAGCTCCGTAAACAGTAACATTACCCAATTCTAAAGCTTTCGTGTTCATTTCAGCATTAACAACTACTGATTGATTAGCACTAACCTCAACAGACTTATTCATAGTTTCATATCCAATTAATGAAAATGCAATGTTATAAGTACCTGCTGGAACATTTAAAACTGAATAGTTTCCGTCCAGATCTGAAGCTGAGCCCATAATAGTACCGCTAATAACTACATTAACTCTAATTAATGCCTCTCCTGTATTAGCATCTGTAATATGTCCTGTTATTGTTCCACTTCCCTGAGCCAAATTTTGGCTGGATATAAAAATCATGATCATGAAAGAAGCAAGGAGAAGTTTAGCAACAACAATAAAGCGGTTTTTGAGATTGTAAAGTAACCTCATAGAAGTTCCTCCTAATTTTTAATAATTTATTGAGTGCAATTACTATATTAAATAATGAAAGTTTTATAATCAATACCCATGACAATATATTTTTGATAAGTAGGTTTAAAAGTTATTTTTAGTAAATCTCTATTTTAGACTAAAAACAGATTAAATGATGGAAATTAGCTTACTACCTTTTTCTACCGGGTTATTTTTATCAACAAATATTTCTTTGATAACACCTGAATAATTAGATTTTATTGAATTCTCCATTTTCATGGCTTCCAATATTAGTAAAGTATCTCCTTTCTTTATTTTGTCACCAACACTTACTTTTATATCTAACACTAAACCGGGCATTGGGGCATTTACCAAATTATAATTATTATCTTTTATTTTTTTTGAAACTAATTGCTCTGCTTTGTCTTGTAAAAGAGATTTTGTTGTTGAAGTGAATTCTTTACCTTCAATATTTAATAGAAGTGAAGTAGAGCTATTATTAAGATTATTGATCTTGAAAAATCTATTATTAATTTTTAATAGATAGGTTGAATTCTGCAAGTGAATTAATTCATAAAGATATTCTTTGTTATCAATTTTAACTTTAGAATCAGAACTAATATTAAGCTTTGCTTTCTTATCTCCTATTTCTACAATCAGGCTATTCATCGTATAATTGCTTGTTCCACATATTTAAATTATTTTTCTTTTCTTTATCTATTTGTAATAAATTAATCTTCTTGTTGTACATTAATGCTGAAAATATATAAGCTACTGTTTCTTCTTGAATATCATCTTTTGATTCAGGAGAAGGAAGTTGGTTATGTAATTTTTCTTTCTCAATAAAATTGATGTCAAAATTTCCTTTAATAAATTTTTTATTATTCATCACAGTTTTTAAGAATTTTATATTATGAGTAATTCCGGTAATTTCAAATTCAGTTAATGCTCTTATCATTCTTTTAATCACTGAAGTTCTGTCTTTATCCCAACAAACCAGTTTTGCAATCATTGGATCATAATACATTGATATAGATGAACCAACTTCGAATCCGGTGTCTACTCTAACTCCCGGTCCGGATGGAATATCAAAATTTTCCAGCTTTCCTGTAGATGGTAAAAAATTATTATTTGAATCTTCTGCATATATTCTGCACTCAAGTGAATGTCCATTTCTAATAATATCATTTTGTTTAATATCTAATGTTTCACCATAAGCAATTTTGATTTGCTGTCTTACCAAATCTACACCGGTTATATACTCAGTTACAGGATGTTCAACTTGAATTCTTGTATTCATTTCAAGGAAATAAAAATTCTTGTTTTTATCCATTAAAAATTCCACCGTACCGGCATTATAATACTTGCTTGCTTTTGCAGCATTCAATGCTGCAGTAGTTATTTTACTTCTAGTAATTTCATCAACAAAAGAAGATGGGGATTCTTCTATAATTTTTTGATGTCGTCTTTGTATAGAACATTCTCTTTCAAATAGATGAATATAATCACCATATTTATCACCTAAAATTTGGACTTCAATATGGCGGGGATTTTCAATGAATTTTTCTAAATAAACTTTATCAGAACCAAAAGAATTTTTTGCTTCTCTTTTTGTTGAAGTCAATAAATCTTCAAATTCTTTTTCACTATAAACAATACGCATTCCCTTTCCCCCACCACCTGAAACAGCTTTTAATAATATGGGGAAACCAATATCTTTTGCTTTAGATATTCCCTCTTTCAAAGTTTTAATAGGGGTAATAGTACCGGGAACAATTGGGATATTATTTTTTTGCATCAATTCTCTGGCTGCAGTTTTATTGCCCATTAGTCTAACAGATTTCGATGATGGTCCGATGAATGCTATTCCACTTTCTTCAACATTTTTTATAAATGAATAATTTTCAGAAAAATATCCGTAACCCGGATGAATTGCATCAGCTCCTATTTTTTTTGCAAGGTTTATTATTTTATCAGCATTCAGATATGATTCAGATGATTTTGCTCCGCCAATTAAATAAGATTCATCTGCTAATCTGGTGTGAAGAGAAGTTTTATCTGCTTCCGAATAAATTGAGACAGACCTTATGTTTAGTTCTTTGCAAGCTCTAATTATTCTAGCTGCAATTTCTCCCCTATTAGCAATTAATATTTTCTTGAACAATTTAATCCCTAATTTAATTCTGCAATTGTTATACCATCACCGCCAATCTCAATTGGAGCAGAATAAAATGTTTTTACATTTTCTGATTTACTTAATATTTCTCCAACTAATTTTCTTAATACACCTGTACCTTTACCGTGTAATATCTCTACTTTTTGCTGACCAGAAAAATACGCTTCGTCCATAAATTTTACAACATTGTATTCAGCTTCATCCGGTCTTTTTCCTCTTATATCTAATCTTACTTTTATTTCAGAAACATCAAAATGATATTTATAAGCTATTGTTTTGTCTTTAACTTTTTGTGTTTTTACTATTGATTCTAAAGATGTATTGATCTTTAAGCCGCCTGTTAGTATTGTAGCATGTTTTTTAGAACTATTTATTTCAATAATTTCACCGATAGTATTTGAATCTTTTATCTTCACCCAATCACCAAGCTCCAAAATAGTATTATCAATTACCTCCTCTTCTATCTGCTTTTCTATTTTTGTAGTTTCTTTTAATTTGTTAATAGTAGTTTTTGATTCTTTAATCGCACTTTTTTCAGCTTTTGTTTCCTTTATTTTTTTAACTACACTTTCAATTTCTTTATTCATCTCTTTTAGATAAACATCAGCATCTTTTTTAGCTTTATTTATAATTTCATTTTTTTCATTTTTTAACTTATTGATATTAGTTTCATATAAATTAGATAATCCTTTTAATCTTGCATTTTCAATTTCCATGTATTTTAATTTCTGACTTAACATTAAGTTTTTCTTCTCTATTTCTGTAAGAAACTTTTCAACTTTGTGTTTATCTGGGTCTAAATTTTGTTTTGCTATCTTAAAAAATTTTTCATCGAAACCAAGTCTTTTTGCAATTTCGAATGCATAACTAGAACCCGGTAAGCCTTGTTTTAAAATATAAGTTGGTTTTAGATTCTTCTGATCAAATTGCATTGATGCATTTTGAATAGCATTAATTGAATCAGCCAATAATTTTAAGTTACCATGATGCGTAGTTGCTAAAACTACTGAATTTATTTTTTCTAATGTTAACAAAATAGCTGATGCAAGCGCTGAACCTTCAATTGGATCAGTACCAGTACCAATTTCATCCAGTAGTATTAATGAATCTTTACCTGCTTGACTAATTATATTGTTAATATTTTTTAGATGCGAACTAAATGTTGAAAGATCATCTTCCAGTGATTGCTCATCTCCTATATCAACATAAATATTTTTGAATATCCAGAAGTTTGAATCCGGACCAGCCGGAATATGTATCCCGGATTGCACCATTAATGATAGTAGTCCCAATGTTTTTAGTACTACTGTTTTTCCACCTGCATTTGGACCGGTTATAATTATTATTTTATCATTTTGAATTTTAAGATCTAACGGTACCGCTTTTGTAAAACCTAATCTTTGTAAAAGTAAAGGATGCTGTCCATTAATAACTAAAAATTCTTTATCAATATTTATTGAAGGGAAACTCCCTTTAATTTCAAATGAATATTTTGCCCTTGCAAAAATAGAATCAAGATAGGTGATGATATCTAAATTCTGTTTGAGTTCATTTTTTACTTCACCTATTTTTTTTGTAAGCGATTTTAAAATTCTTTCAATTTCTCTTCTTTCAGAGAACTTAAGAGTTATTATATCATTGTTTAATTCTAATGTCTGGCTTGGTTCAATATAAACTGTTTGACCCGTTGCTGATTCAGAATGGATAAAACCTTTTATATGTCTTTTATGTTCTGCTTTAACTGGTAATACAATTCTTCCATCTCTTAGTGTAACATAATCTTCCTGAACAATATCATTCTTTTCTAAACTCTTTATAATTCTCTGTACAGATTTTCTTAGTTCATCTTCTTTTTCTTTTATCAGTGATCTTATCTTATTTAATTCTGTACTGGCCGAATCTTTAACCTCTCCATTAGGTTTTAATATTTTCGTAATATGTGATTCAAAAAGTTTATCAATAAATAATAATTTACTTTGCTCATATAATCCTTTAGCAATTTCCAAATGATTTTTTATATAATTAAAAACAGCTCTGGATATTTCCATTAGTTTAAGGATCTGTAATATTTTTTTCTCCACTAATATTGATCCTTCAATAGCACTTCTGGAAATACTTTCATTTAGATCAACTAAATATTCAATAGGAATATTATTATCCTCTATTAAAATTCTTTTAGCTTCTATAACTAGATTACCCTCACATAGGATTTTCTCTTTTGATGTAAGTGGTTTTAACTTCAGTATATGATCTTTACCATTTTCCGTAGAGCAGTATTTTTCAATAAGCTTTAGTACTTTGTCAAATTCTAATTTTCTTAAAAGTGAACTCTCCATTTGTTAAAGTGGGTTATTCCCCTTTGAATAGTTATCAAAAAATTTTTTTGGTGCTGGTGTGTAATCATTAAGCAAGTTTACTGTCTCTGGCAATATATTATAAATTGTTTTATAAAAAGCAGAGCCTTTTGTTGTAGATTCTTGTGGTAATCCAAACATGCTTAGAATAAAAAATATTGCACTTAAAAAAAATAATAATTGAGCAGAACCTACTACTGCCCCTAATAATTGGTTAATAAGATTGTTTACTTTGTCAAAAGGTTGTACTAATCTTTTTATTAGGGCAAAGACCCCAATTATAAAAAAGAAAATAAGCAAAGCGCAAAGAATTTTAGAAAAATAACTTTCCAGATTAGTAGAACTTGATAATAAATTTCCAATATACTCAGCATATTTTGCTGATAAATAAATTGCTAATGTTAAACCAATTAGTCCAATAATTTTTCTTATAATACCGTCTTTATAACCAAGTGCAAAACCGATTAAAAATACAGCAAATATAATAATATCTAAAATATTCACTAATTTCCTAAATAATTAGTGACAATTTCTTTTACTTGCTTACCATCAGCTTTCCCTTTTAACTCTTTCATTACCGCCGGCATTAATTTTGGGAAATCTTCTTTATTTTTAGCATCAAGTTGAGCAGCTAAGTTTTTAACAACTTCTTTAATTTCATCAATTGAGAGTTGCTTTGGCAGATATGATTGAAGTATTTGTAATTCTAATTCTTCTTTTTGTGCTAGTTCTTCTCTCCCGGCATTTCTAAATTGTTCTATAGAATCTTTTCTCTTTTTTGCAGCAGTTGACAACAACTTAATCTCTTCTTCTTCGTTAAATTCTTTTCCTGATCCATTTTTTTCAAATTCAATTATTAAAGCTCTAATTGAACGGATTGTCTGGAGTTTTAATTTATCTCCATCCTTAATGGCAAGTTTTAGGTCTTCATTTAT
>PFGS01000245.1:11494-12447 GCA_002783525.1 Ignavibacteriales bacterium CG12_big_fil_rev_8_21_14_0_65_30_8
GAGCCGATCTCCCGGCTAACCAATTTTTTGTATAAAGCCTGGACTTCACTGACTTTTTTAAAATCCGTGTCCTGGGGAACAAACGACCGCGGCTGAAACGGTTTCAGGCGCTCAATACCCAAATCAGGCAAACTTGTCACATTCATGACATCTCTCCTCTTGACAAACCGATATTTTCAAGTATACTACCACTTTCAAAACGCGAAAGGGAACAAAACATGAAAGTATGTAAAATCTGCGGAAAAGGTTCAATTCCGGGCAACAAATATAAAAGACGCGGTATGATCAGACGCAAAGGCGGCGCCGGTTCTAAAATAGTCGGCAAGACCCTTCGTCGTTTTCTGCCCAATCTCCAGAGAATTAAGATAAAGATTAAAGGGACAACCCAAAGATCTCTCGTCTGCACCAGCTGTATCCAGGCCGGAAAAATCACCAAGGCTTAACTACTCCCCGCTCTCTCGGATATCTTTCAATTTTAAAGAAACGATCGGGTCTTTATTCCAGTCATCAATGCTCAGGTTATACGCCAGGTCTATTTTCGGCGTTGTTTTGAGCAGGTCAAAGTATTTCTCGCCCATGCCAAAACCCACGGCCTGAACAACCACTTCTCCATCCGTTACCCAAAATTTTAGCGTATCTTTGCCATGAATAACAGGCGCGGTTTTTAAACTTAAATTCCGGGAACAAAATACCGGCGTTGGATTGCCTTCGCCGAAAGGCTCCAGGGAATCAACAATCTGGGCAAGCTTTAAACTTAATTGATTTAGCGGAACCTCGCCATCGAGCTCAATCGTTGGGAGAAGGTCTTCAACCGTCATCGCATTGGCGGCAAACTCATTAATCAGCTGGGAAAAAGATGCGATCTTCTCTTCCCTGACAGTCAGCCCGGCAGCCATTTTGTGACCGCCAAAATTCTCCAGATGTTCCGCGCAATGTGTCAACGCCTCAAAAAG
>PFGS01000016.1:0-2744 GCA_002783525.1 Ignavibacteriales bacterium CG12_big_fil_rev_8_21_14_0_65_30_8
TTCATTTCTGTCCGGATTCCAGTTACCGTCCATTACACGTTCTATTAATTCTGATGTGACTCTGTAGCCTTCAATAGATAATGAATGGTATGCATCAGTTTTATAATTATCATCAACAAGTTTTAAATAACCCGTTTTATCTTCAGGGATACCCGGCGGTTTTGGAAAATATTTTAGTACCGGTTCCCGCATCTGCTGCCACATCAATTTAATTCTGTTTACGTACAGAGAAGAAGAGCGGTTCATAAAAGTATATTGAAGCTTGTTTTCAAACGGATCATTTTCACGTATGTCATAACCGGCTGCTTTCATAGTTTTAATAATTTCATCTGCTATGCGGTCTCTTCCAATATTTCTGAATGCACCTGCCAGCCTGCCTGCAATAACACTATTACCTCCATCCAGAAGCGGTGACAATATTTCTGAAGCATCTTTTACAGCCGTCAATGCTGTCCGGGCATCTATTGAGTCTTGTAAAAAGAAATTCGGTGTACAGGCTATTAAAGCAGAAGTTAATGAAAAAATTCGTATGCCATTCTTTTCAATAATTTCTGTCTCTGCAGGCATAGTTAATACTGCATCTAAAAGAGATGTATCAAATAATAGGTTGGTAACATTGTTACTTGCTTTGGAGGAACGAATCAGTAACTGTTTTGGTATCGTCCAGTTTTCGCAATGTAATTGTATTGATTGTTCGGGCGAGATGCACCAATCCTTATCGAAACGATAATTTAAGTAAACAGAACAAAATTTCCAAAAAGATGAATACCAGGATGTACTTACACCTTTTCTTTCCTGCGGATTATTTGAAATGTACCATCCCTTCATTACTTCTTTAATGAAGCCATTCTTCAATAGTCGCTCTCTATGTGTTCTTGAGAGTACATCCGATTTAATTATCGCTACTCCATGCTTATCCTGAAATTGTTTTAACACTTCAAGGGATTGTGCTAATTTTTCATTTGGTGCTGCCATTATATTTTAGTTTATTGTGTTGTTTAATTTATAGTATTTTATGCTTTATTATTTATAGTTTATAATGAAGTGTGGTTTATAGTTTATTATGCTAATATATTCTATTTTCTTTATAAAAGCAAAAGTGGATTTAGAAAAGGGATTAATATATTTAATTAATGACCATTTCTAATTAAAATAATAAGGGGAAATAAAAGAGTAGAAAGAACAAAAATTTTGAATAAGTTAGGTTTAAAGGTAATAAGATTTACTAATAATGAGATTGTAAAGGAATTAGAGAAAGTTTATATGAGCTTAAACAATAAAACAAAATTAGTAGAAATTGAAAAAGTTGTATTCAGAGAATTAAGAAGTAATTCTACAAAGGCCAAAATGGTATTTTGTGAATCGTAGTTTTTGTAATTTTAATTTGTTAGTATAAGTGTATACGTAACTCGTAGCGAAGCTTCGAGATACAAGAATAAACTAACTAGATCAAGTAAAGGTAACGAAGCTAACGCTTCGTTTTACATGCTTGACTAAACTAACTGAAATAAATACAAATGACAGACAGCTTGAAAAATTTACAAAGCTGCAAGTGTTCCGTTTGGTAATTTTTCCAATAAAAATCACCAGATATTCCGCTTTCTCATTTACTTTCTTTTTAATAACTTTGTAGTTAAAAAATAAAACCCAACAAACTGGTTGAAGACAGAATAGAAAAATTCGGAAAGATGGGTGAGTTTGAAGAATAATTTTTCTTAATACGCAGATCAATTATTTGTCATATTGAGCGGAGCGAAATACCTCAATATTAATTAAAATTTAAATATTGAGATTCTTCATCCCGACAAATCGGGATTCAGAATGACTTCTTAAAATTAGGGTGAGGTAAACAAATAAAAAATCATTTTCAAAACTTTTATAAAATTTAAAATAAATTAATGCATATCCACAAAACTACAATTCGTGTTCGTTACGCTGACACTGATCAAATGAAATTTGCTTATCATCCAAAATATTTAGAATATTTTGAAGTAGGCAGAACAGAAATGATGCGGGATTTAGGTTTACCTTATAAAGTTATTGAAAACAATGGTTATTTAATGCCTCTTATCGCTTCTCATTTAGAATATAAAAAATCTGCTTTTTACGATGAACTTTTGGAAATAGAAACAAGAGTTGAAAATCTTCCGGTTGTTAAAGTTCATTTGGACTATATAATCAGAAAAGTTGAAACTAAAGAAATTGTTGTTGAGGGTTATACTGATCTGGTTTTTATTAAAAGTAAGAACAACAAAATTACAAGAGCTCCCAAATTTTTTATTGATAAATTTAGACCTATCTTTGATAAAAAAGATTAATATCCCTAATATTCAGTCACAATAAAACAACATTTTACTTTCATGTTCCAAAAACTAAAAGAGCTTTCAAAAGATACCGCCATTTATGGAATCAGTACAATGGTGGGAAGATTTCTTACCTTTCTTTTAGTTCCTCTTTATACAAATGTTTTTATTGAAAGTGATTACGGAGTAGTCTCCAATATTTACATTTTCATTGCAATAATGAATATTGTTTTTGTATACGGAATGGATTCATCCTACTTAAAATTTGCATCTAAAATTAAAATAGGTGATGAAAAAGATAATTTCTCAACTCCGTATTTATCAGTTGTAATTATTGGCATTATTTTATTTTGTCTTATCATTATCTTAAAACCCCAACTTGCAGTGATACTAAATATACCTCAAAATTATTTTTATCTGTTTAACTATGCAGCAGTTATT
>PFGS01000016.1:2799-4438 GCA_002783525.1 Ignavibacteriales bacterium CG12_big_fil_rev_8_21_14_0_65_30_8
ATTGAAAGAAAAGCATCTAAATTTGCAACGTTTAAAATCATAAATATTTGTGTTAATGTTGGGCTGAATTTATATCTGATACTAATTTTAAAACTGAACATCGAAGCTATTTTTATTGCAAATATAGGAGCTTCAGCAATTACATATTTGTTACTGTTCCCGTCTGTAATTCAAAATTTAAGATTTAAAATTAATTCTGATCTTTTAAAGAGCTTATTAAAATTCGGTCTTCCATATTTTCCTGCCGGATTAGGGGCAATATTAATTCAGGGAATTGACAGGCCGATCCTTGGTCATCTAACTGATCTGAGTACTGTTGGTGTGTATTCTGCAAATTACAAACTCGGCATTTTTATGATGCTGTTTGTAAGTATGTTCCAATTTGCATGGCAGCCATTTTTTCTGCAAAACGAAGATGAAAAAAACGCCAAAGAACTTTTTTCAAAAGTGTTTACTTATTTTGCATTAGTAGGCAATGTTGTTTTAGTTCTCATTTCGCTTTTTATTTCTGATCTTGTTAAGATAAATATATTTGGTCATTCAATAATTGGTTCAGCATATTGGGGCGGACTTCACATTGTTCCCGTTATTCTTTGCGGATATTTGTTTTACGGTTTTTATGTTGTGTTCACAGCCGGAATTTATATAAAAGAAAAAAGTATTTATATCCCTTTTATTACATTGGGAGGAGCCGTAATTAATATTGTATCAAACTTTGTTTTAATTCCGTTAATTGGAATAATGGGTGCGGCATTTTCAACATTGATTAGTTATTTGTTTATGTCAGTTGCTTTGTATTTTGTTACACAAAAATTTTATAATATTAAATATGAATTTTTGAGAGTCGGTAAAATATTTTGGGGGATTTCTGTAATTGCCTTTATCTATTATTGGAATTTAGATAAAGGCGGACTTGTATTAATTTACAAATTTTTGTTAGCTGTATTATTTATTATTTACATTATGATTTTTGTTGTTGATAAACAAGAAATAAGAGTACTAAAAGAAAAACTTTTCAAATCTATTTAAAGGATATTTGTGGAAAAAATAGAATTAAAAATTAAAAGATTATCTGAAGATTTTAATGACATTTCACTCCCTTCATATTCAACGGAAGGAAGCAGCGGAATGGATATTAGAGCCGCTGTAAAAAATCAAGAAATAATTCCATCCGGGAAAGTGAAATTAATTCCTACAAACATTGCAGTAGAAATTCCCAAAGGATTTGAAATACAGGTTAGACCCAGAAGCGGACTTGCTATAAAAAACAGTATTGGAGTGTTAAACTCTCCCGGAACAATTGACTCAGATTACAGAGGCGAAGTGAAAATCATTCTCTTTAATTTTGGTGAAGAAGATTTTGTTATTAAACGCGGGGACAGAATTGCACAACTGGTTCTTGCCAAAACATACTCTGCAGAAATTATTGAATCCTCTAATTTGATTGAAACAGAAAGAGGCGAAGGTGGGTTTGGACATACGGGGAAATCTTAGTAGTTCTTCTTAAATAATTAACAAAAAATTTTCATACATTTGCTGTAGAAATATTGCTGTTGTTAATTGTCTTTTTTCATTCAAACTCTTCATTTTTAAAATATTGGACAAATAAAATTTTTTATGAGCGACTTCATACACTTAC
>PFGS01000238.1:0-11123 GCA_002783525.1 Ignavibacteriales bacterium CG12_big_fil_rev_8_21_14_0_65_30_8
TTATTCAGCGGTATAAAAAATTTTTATCTTTTTGATGCAATAAAAAGTCGTGAAAAAATTGAAGAAAATGTTATTGCTTTTACAAATAGTTTCGGCAAAAGAAAATCGCTTATAATTTATAACAATAAATTGGACAAGGTTAAATTTACACTATTTAACTCTTGCCCAAAATTAAATAATTCAAACAAACTCATATCTAAAAATATTGCTAAGGTTTTAGGTATAAAAAACTCAAGTAAATATTTTTATATCTATAAAGAGTTCAATACAAATTTAGAATTTATTTTATCAGGAAGTGAAGTTCATAAAAATGGGTTGTCATTTGATCTGAAAGGATACGAATATAGAATAAGTTTGGATTTTAAAGAAGTTAGAGACACAGAAGGAATTTATAAAAAGATCTATAAAAAATTAAAAGGTAATGGTTCTGATTCAATTAAGGAATTAATAAATAAAAGATTAGAACTTAAATCCCTTTAATATACCCGCCATCAACAGGAATAGTAGTGCCTGTAATATAACTTGCTTTCATTGAAGCTAAAAACACTACTAAAGATGCGATCTCTTTAGCAGAAGCCAGTCTGTTTAATGGAATTTCTTTAGCAATATCTGATAATACTTCTTCGTGAGAAACATTCAACTCTTTGGCTCTATTTACAGCAATTTCATATACTCTGTTAGTTAGAGTGTAACCCGGAGCCACATTATTTACAGTAATATTAAATTTACCATATTCATTACTTAATGATTTAGTTAAACCTTGTAGCCCGGACCTTACTGAATTGGAAAGAATTAGATTATCAATTGGTTGCTTAACAGAAATTGAAGAAATATTGATTATTCTTCCCCACTCTTTTTCTATCATTTTAGGAAGGACAAATTTAGTTGCAGTTACAGCACTTAGTAAAACCTGGTCAACAGCATCCCTCCAATCAGAATCATCAACATCACTAAAATTGCCGCTTTTAGGTCCACCACAATTATTTATAAGTATATCAATACTTTTAAATTCTTTTTCAACTGCAGAGACAGTTCTTTCAACATCTTTTCTTTTACTCAGATCACAAACACACCATAAAACATCTATTCCATATTTGCTTTTTATATCATCTGAAGTTTTTAAGAGATTTTCTTTATCTCTGGAACAAATTGCAACTCTGGCTCCTTCTGAAGCAAATTCCTCGGCAATTGCTCTACCAATTCCTTTGCTTGCGGCAGTTACAAGAACCGATTTTCTACTCAATCCTAAAAACATATATCTTTAGATTAATTAAATAATATTAATATTAACAATTTTTATTTAAAGTATCTACTTTGTAAAAGTATTTATAATTCCGATAATACCAACACGGATCATCATAACGGCAATAGCTGCCATAAATAAAGATGCTATTTTGGCAAAAGCTTTTGCACCACCTTCACCAATTACTTTTATAAATAAATTTGCATTTGACAATGTTAACCAGACAATTAAAAAATTTAATACTATAGATAATATTGTTGCTAAATATCCAAAACTATTTACAAGCATTATTATAGTTGTTAAACCTGCAGGGCCCATAATAAGAGGTATTCCTAAAGGGACAACACCGATACTATTTCCCGGATCCCTTCTTCTTTCACCTGTTGACATAATATCTGTAATTGCCAACACTAAAAGAATTATACCACCGGCTATTTTAAAATCATCGATTGTGATACCTAAAAAAGTAAGAATTAATTTACCCGCTAATAAAAATGTAACTGCTACTATAAAAGCTGTTATGATAGCATCTCTAACTAATTTTTTTCTACTGAGTTTGTCTAACCCCTCAATGTAACCAATAAATAAAGGTGTTACTCCAATAACATCTATTGCTACAAATAATGGGATAAAGGAGAGCAAAAATATTTCTAAATTCATAAAAAATTCAAGGTGATTTCAAAGCGAAGATAAGAAATTTTATAAAGAATAGTTATAAAATAATTATTTTATAATATTAGAGATAATTTTTTCAGTATCTGTGGCAATAACTAGTTCTTCATTTGTAGGCAAGCAAAATACTTTTACTCTTGAAGACTCTGTAGATATAATTTTATTTTTTGTATTATTTCTTTCTTCATCAATTTCTATTCCTATAAATTCCAGATCGGTGCAAACTTCTTTTCTAATTTTAGCTGAGTTTTCACCAATACCACCTGTAAATACAAACGCATCCAATCCTCCCATAGCGGCAGAATAAGAACCCAAATATTTTTTAATTCTGTAGCAGAAAATATCAAAAGCAAACTGAGCTTTTTTATTATCTTCTTCAAGAGCTGAAAGAATTTCCCTCATATCACTGCTTATACCGCTAACACCCATTAAACCGCTGTGTTTATTTAATAAAGTATTAACTTCATATAATGTCAATCCTTCTTTGCCCATTAAAAAAGTAATAATTGAGGGATCAATATCTCCGCTTCTTGTCCCCATTAATAATCCTTCTAAAGGAGTAAATCCCATAGTAGTATCAACTGATTTACCGTTTTTAATTGCTGCCATACTACAACCATTACCTAAATGTGCAGTAACTATTTTTAATTCAGAAATATCTTTCCCCATCAATTCTGCAGCTTTATTAGAAACATACCAGTGTGAAGGTCCGTGAAAACCATATCTTCTTATTTTATATTTTTTATAAAGATCATAAGGAAGACCATACAAAAAAGCTTTATTAGGCATGCTGCTATGAAATGCTGTGTCAAAAACAGCACATTGTGGAATATCAGGTAAAATTCTTTTTACTGCCTGAATACCTTTTATATTTGGTGGATTATGTAAAGGAGCTAATTCAATATTCTCTCTTAGTACATTTATTACCTCATCAGTTATTAAAATAGAATCAGAAAAAGTTTCACCTCCATGAACAACTCTATGACCAACAGCTTCAATTTCTTCTTTAAAACTTATAACACCATGTGTTTTACTTAACAATACAGCCAAAACATATTCTATTGCCATTGAGTGATCTAATATTTCCCCCGCAATTTTTAAGCTGTCACCATCATATCTTTTTTGTGAAAGTACAGCACCGGCCATCCCGATTCTTTCAACAACACCTTTTGCTAATTCAAACTTTTTTTCTGTCTCAATAAGTTGATATTTAATTGATGAGCTACCACAATTTAGAACTAATACTTTCATTAAAATTCCTAAAAACTACAATTTAATTATTTTACCGTTTTTATCATATTTATAAAAACCTTCACCGGTTTTTTTCCCTAATTTTCTTTCTCTAACTAATTTCCTTAAAATAGGACAAGCTCTGTATCTTGGTTCACCAAGCGTTTTCCAAAGTGTTTCCATCCAGGCAAGTACTTCATCAAGTCCCATCATATCTGCCATTTCTAAAGGACCGTTTTTAAAATTATAACCCAATTTCATTGCAGTATCAATATGCTCTGCAGTAGCAACTCCTTCCAGTAAAATATACATAGCTTCATTCAATAAAGGAACAATAGCTCTTGTAGTTACAAATCCTGGATATTCATAAACTTCTACAGATGTTTTACCAATTTTTGTTGCAAAATTTTTCGCAATCTTTACGGTTCCATTTGAAGTATGTAAGCATTTAACTAATTCTACAAGTGGAATTTTAGGCACGGGATGAAGAAAGTGCATTCCTATCATTTTGTCGGGTCGGGAAATTGTTTCAGCTATTTTTGTAAGACTTAAAGTAGATGTGTTAGAAACAAAAATTGTGTTTTCTTTAACAAGACCATCAAGTTTTTGGAACAATTCTTTTTTCAAATTAAAATCTTCAGAAACTGCTTCAATTATAATATCACATTTTATAACTGACTCTATGTTTTTTTTCCAATTGATTCTACTTAAAATAGCTTTCTTCTCAGATTCAGTTACACTCCATCTTTTTATATCTCTATCTAGTGAATCTGATAATTCTTGTTTAGCATTATTTAAATGTTCGTTATCTTTTTCAACAATAATTACTTCCATACCGGAGCCGGCAATTGTTTGAGCAAGGCCTTGCCCCATAACTCCTGCTCCAATTATTGCAATAAGATTTATTCCATCTGCATCATTTGAAAAATGTGATGAACCAAAGATATCTTCTAATTTTAAATCGTTGTCTTCCATAGTATAAAATAAATTGTTTATAATTTATAAAGTAAAAATACAAATATAATACCAATGAAATTCTTCAATATTCAAATTAATATTCTAGTATTTTTCTTTTTAACGAGTAAAAAAGCATATAAGTTCTAAGGAATGAGAAATATATATTATTTAAATTCAGATTTAACTTTACAATATTTTATAATTTATTTATTCTCTGTCTATGTCCATTAAGGAAGCACTAAAAAAATATTTTGGTTATTCTTCATTTAAGCCAAATCAACTGGAAATTATTAACAGTATTTTGGATGGTAATAATATTTTAGCCGTTCTGCCAACCGGAGCAGGAAAATCTTTATGTTATCAAATCCCTTCTTTAGTATCTGAAAATTTTTCTATTATAATCTCACCTCTAATAGCTTTAATGAAGGATCAGGTTGACAGCTTAAATAAGGAAGAAATAATTGCGGGATTTGTAAACAGTACTATGGATTATAAAGAATATGAAGATGTAATGAATAAAATTACTTACGGTAAATTAAAGATTTTATTTGTTTCTCCCGAAAGATTAGAGAACAGAGATTTTGCAAAAAGAATAAAAGAATTATCACCCAAATATTTATTTGTTGATGAAGCACATTGTATTAGTGAATGGGGACATAATTTTAGACCAAGTTACAGAAAGATCAAAAATTTTACTGAATTTATCTCAGTCAAACATATCTCTGCTTTTACTGCTACTGCAACACCAGAAGTTAGAGACGATATTGTTAAACAACTAAATTTTAAAAAAACAAAAATTTTTGTTAAAGGGTTTGAAAGAGACAACCTTCATATAAATGTTATTAAAACAACAAAGAAAAAAGAGACAACTCTTGCATTAATAAAACAATTCAATACTCCAGTAATTATTTACACAAGTTCCAGAAAAGCCTCTGAAGAAATAACTGAATATCTTAATATGCATAAAATAAAATGCAATTATTATCACGCGGGATTAAGATCTGAAATAAGAATAAAAATTCAAGATGATTTTCAGAATGACAGATTAAAAATAATTGCTGCAACAAATGCTTTTGGAATGGGAATAGATAAGAAAGACATTAGATTAATTATCCATTACAACACACCTAATTCAATAGAAAATTATTATCAGGAAATTGGTAGAGCAGGCAGAGACGGTAAAGATTCACATGCTTATTTACTTTATGAAAAAGATGATATGAATATTCACAATTATTTTCTTTTGAATTCAAATCCGGATAAGCAATTGATACAAGATGTTTATAACGCTGTATGTGATTACGGAAAGGTTGCTGTAGGTTCTACAAATGATGAAGATATTTACATCAATTCTGATTTTATAAGTAATTGTGTAAACAGAAAACTTAATAACGGACTACTTAATTCAGTGTTGAACACTTTGCAAACAAGCGGTTATTTAAAAGTCATTTCAAAATATGATAAGAGCAATGCTGTTAAAATTAATTTTACTCAAGAGAAATTAAAATCTTTTATTAAGAAAACTTTAAATTTTAGCATTAAGGAATTGATTCTATACCTAATACAAAAATATGGCAATAATGTGTTTAGCAAAATGATCGAGATCGATCTAAAAGGAATTTCAAAAGAATTAAATTTTAGTATAAGTGTTATAAAAGAAAACTTTATAAAATTGAACGACCTCGGTGTTTTGAATTTTAAGCAAAACGAAAGAGGAGAGTATATCAATTTAACAACTCAAAGAGTAAGTACAGACAGATTACAAATTGACTATACAAAAATAAATTCTTCTTATTTAGTTGGACAACAAAAAATTGAAAAAATGCTCGGCTTTGTATTTACCAATGAATGCAGATTTAAATATATCTTAAATTATTTTGGCGAAGATACCTCCGCCTACACTTGCGGAATTTGCGATGTGTGCAAGCATGGACAAAATATTTCGGATTCTTCAACTGAATACATCAAAGAAATAGTTCTTAATTTAATTTATTACCAAAATAATAAGCTTACTGAAAATGACGTAATAAAAATTTTAAAAGGAGAAAGCAATAAATCCGAATTTGCCAAAATTAATTATTATGGTGCAGGAATAAACTTTTTAGAAGAAGAAATTCAAAATGTTATTAGTTATTTATATTCAAGTAAACAAATAATAAACTTAGAAAAATCTGTTAATAAAATAGAGATAACAGAAAAAGGAATATCAGAATTACCATTAAAAACTAATAAAGAGGAAGATCCGCACAAACCAATTAAATATGATCACAATTTGGAATTATATTCAAGATTGAAAGACATTAGACAAAATACAGCTAAAAAGTATTTGCAGAAACCGGCTTTAATTTGTCCTGAAGAAATATTAAAAAGAATATCCGAAATAAAACCTGAAAGTGAAAATGCATTATTAAAAATTGAAGGTTTTACAAAAAGAATGTTCAATAAAATTGGTGCTGATTTTATAGAAGAAATAAAATCATTCAAAAAAAACGAAAGGGAAAATATTAAGCTTCCTCCGGGTATAAATGAGACTTACAGATTGTTAAAAGAAGGATATTCTTTAAACTCTATTTCTAAAATTAGAAAACTTTCAGAGACTGTTATTTCGATGCACGCAGAATCAATAATTGAAAATAAAAAAAACATTGAAATAAATAAGCTGATCAGTGAAGAGGTTATTAAAACTATTGAGCACGAATTAAAAAAAGGATTTAGTAATCTAAAGGAATTAAAGGAAAGACTGCCAAAAGAAATATCATATCCAATGATAAGAATTGCAGTTGCAAAATTTAGATCGAAGACTTCCCCTTCTCCTTAAGATAAGAAATGATTTTATCAAAAAGTTTTTTCCATTCTTCCGGATTCTTTTTATAGTAATCCAAAGTATGAATGTATAATTCTTTATTCACATTATATCTTGAATAGATATTCTTCTTTTCAATCTCAAAACCGGTAGAACCGGCTGACATGGAATCTTGAGCTATAACCATATCTGTATAAATAAGGACAAAAGTATCTTCATTAATTTTTTTTTCTTTCGAGCAACCGAGGAAAGAAATGATGGTAACAAATATTAATAACAACAGGATTTTTAGTGTTAATCTATTTTGAATAAATATTTTCAAAACTAATTTATTTTTTTGCTGGCTTCAAAAAGAATTTTCTTTTCTTCCGCAGTAAGATTCTGATATCCGGATTCGCTAATTTTATCTAAAATTTTATCAATATCTTTTTGAGTTACTTCATTATCTTTCTTTTTTTCTTTAAACTCATAAAATTTAGCTTCTTCAACATTTGCTTTTTCTTTTTTAAATGGATTTTCCATTTTACTAAAGGGATTATTTAGATTGATATTCCAATTTAAAATTCTTTTTAAAGCAATGTAACTGTCTTTATCAAGCATAATAAAAATAAATGCTGCAAACGCACCTCCGAGATGAGCTAAATGTGCAATGCTGCTTCCAGCAGAATCAACAAGCATAATTTCAAGTATTACGGCAAATGTTATAAGATATTTTGCTTTTATCGGAATGAAAAAATATAAGTAAATAAGTCTGTCAGGGAAGAATAAAGCAAATGCGATCATCACTCCGTAAATTGCACCTGAAGCACCAATAGTAACTGCCGGGGGCAAATCAAATAATGGTGAAACAATAAGGTGGAAAATTCCTGCAACTACACCGCACAGTAAATAAAAAGTTAAAAACTTTTTTGATCCCCACATATTTTCAATTTCAATTCCAAACATCCAAAGAACAAGCATATTGAAAAATATATGACCAAACCCGCCATGCATAAATTGGTAAGTAATTAATTGCCAAATCTGAAAATTATAACTTTGTCCGGCTGCATCAATCCCTGATAATGGATTTAAAGCAAACCATCTGTTAACAATATACCATCCTGGAACACCATCGAAAGATAAATTTCCTAACATTGTTTGTAGTATAAATACTACAGCATTTATTATTAGTAGATTTTTAATTATTGGTGGAAATAAACTAAATCCACCAAATCCTCTTGGTCTGTAAGAATTATTCACAATATCCTTTTTTTATTTTGAAGTTAGAGCTTCAACACCCGGTAAAAGTTTTCCTTCTAAAAATTCTAAAGAAGCACCGCCGCCAGTTGAAACATGAGAGACACTTTCTTCCAATCCGGCTTCTTTAATTGCAGCAGCAGAATCACCGCCTCCTACAATAGTTATACTTCCATTTTCTGTTGCTTGTTTTAATACATTAGCAATGGAAAAAGTTCCATTTGCAAAATTTTTAAACTCAAAAACTCCCATCGGTCCGTTCCAAACAATTGTTTTTGCATTTAATATTTGCTCAGAAAATAATTTAATAGTTTCCGGTCCTATATCCAAACCCATTTGGTTGGAAGGCATATTTTCTACATCAACAGTCTGAAATTTTGAATCATTGCTGAATTTATCAGCCATTAAGACATCAATTGGTAAAAATAAATTTGTATTACTTTTGTCAATTTTGGATAAGATTTCTTTTGCAAGATCTAATTTATCATTTTCTAAAAGAGAAGTTCCAATTTCTTTTCCTTGAGCTTTGAAAAATGTAAAAGCCATTCCCCCACCAACAATCAGAGTATCAACTTTGCCGATCAGATTTTTTATAACATCAATCTTACCTGATATTTTAGCTCCTCCTAAAATTGCACAATAAGGTTTGGTAGGATTTTCTAATTTACTTCCAAGGTAATCAAGTTCTTTATTCATTAAGTAACCTGCTACACAGGGAGAAATAAATTTTGTTATTCCCTCAGTTGAAGCGTGTGCTCTATGTGCAGAACCAAAAGCATCATTTACAAATAAATCTCCAAATTCAGAAAGTGCTTTAGCAAAATCGGGATCATTTTTTTCTTCTTCTTTGTGAAATCTTAAATTTTCTAGTAAAAGTACTTCCGAGTCTTTTAAATTATCGACTAAAAATTTTGTGTCACCGCCAATGCAATCATTTGAAAATATTACATTTTTATTTAGCAGTTCACTTAATCTTTTTGCAACGGGTTCAAGACTGAATTCAGGTTTCCTTTCCCCTTTTGGTCTGCCCAAATGGCTCATCAATATTGCTTTACCACCTTCATTAATTATTTTATTAATTGTCGGCAGTGAAGCTGCTATTCTTTTATCATCAGTAATGTTTTTGTTTTTATCGAGTGGAACATTAAAGTCAACTCTGACTAAAACTCTTTTATCTTTTAATTCTATATCGTCTATTGAAAGTTTGTTCATAGTTCAATTAGTAAGATTATAATTTAATTTTGTCATTCTGAATGAATCCGTCAAAGGACGGATGAATAAAGAATCTCGAGATTAAAAAGTTTTGAGAGATTCTTCTCCCCGACTTTGGTCGGGGATCAGAATGACTTATTGTATAATATTGGTAAATTAACTACACAATCTTTTTCATCAAATCAACAACTCTGCAGGAATATCCCCATTCGTTATCGTACCATCCAACAACTTTTACAGTTTTTCCGAATGACATTGTTGAAAGTGAATCAAAAACAACTGAGTGAGAATTATCAACTATATCTGCAGAAACTAATGGTTCAACAGAATATTCCATAATGCCTTTTAGGTTTGAGTCAGCAGCTTTTTTCATAGCATTATTTATCTCTTCAACTGTAGCTTCTTTCTTCAGTGTAGCAACAACATCAGTAATTGAACCATCAGGTACAGGAACTCTCATTGACATTCCATCTAACTTTCCGTTTAATTCTGGTATTACTTTTCCAACAGCTTTTGCAGCTCCGGTTGTTGTAGGAATAATAGAAAGAGCAGCAGATCTTGCTCTTCTTAGATCACTGTGTGGTAAGTCCAATAATCTTTGGTCATTTGTATAAGCATGAACAGTAGTCATGAAAGCATTTTCCAAACCAAAATTATCATTTAAAACTTTTATCATTGGTGCAAGACAGTTTGTAGTACATGAAGCATTTGACAATATTTTGTGCTCTGTTTTAATTTGTTCATCATTTACACCAAGTACTATTGTAGCATCAATTTCGCCTTTAGCAGGAACAGTTAATATTACTTTTTTTGCACCGGCGTTAACATGGTTCATACATTGTTCTTTTGATCTGAAAACACCTGTTGATTCAATAACAACATCAGTCCCAAGTTCTCCCCATTTTAATTTTGAGGGATCTTTTTCTGCCGTAATTTTTATTCTGTCACCGTTAACAATAATATCAGTGCCATCAACTTCAATTGTACCGTTAAACTTACCGTGAACGGAATCATATTTTAATAAATGAGCTAATGTTTTTGCATCGGTAAGATCGTTTATTCCCACAAAATCAAATCCGCCAAATTCCATACATCTGCGGAATACTAATCTACCTATTCGTCCAAAACCGTTAATTCCAACTTTGATCGCCATCTTTAAGAACTCCTTTTTTATTTTTTTTAAGAGATTAAAATTACTCAAAGTAAGGTAGATTTTCAATTAAGATTATATCGAAATTCCCGATGTTTTTACTTGACCGGCTATGACGGGAAACATCTGGAAATTTTCTTTTATTGATACAGACTATACGGTAAATCTTTGCATATAATCTTTTTGCCACTGAAGGGTAAGTGGTTGTAAATTAAATATAAATTACTTTTAAACTATTTATTTTTATATTTAATAATACATTATGTCTATATTAAAAAAGTTGACATAAAATTTAACTCCTGGGGTAACAAGTGAAATTAAAAATATTATTGTTTTTATCCTTTACAAAAGTCTTCATATTCTCACAAGATAGTGATGCTTTAAAATATTTCCCTCATAAAATAGGAGATATGTGGGAATATTTTTATTCAGAAGGACCACAGTACACAGATACATTACAAAATTTTAACTTAAATGATTCCACCGACTCCGAAGGTAATATTTATATAACACAATCCGCTTCGCGCATAAACCCAACTCAATCGCCACTTTTACTTAACAGCCTAGAGACTTTTAAAATCGATACAGCTAATAATTTTGTGTATGGTAGAATAGAACAA
>PFGS01000238.1:11137-11966 GCA_002783525.1 Ignavibacteriales bacterium CG12_big_fil_rev_8_21_14_0_65_30_8
ACTTTATAAATTAAATGCAAACTTAGGAGATAAATGGGTAAAATTTGATTACCAGGGTAATGGTTTTGAAATGGTCAGAGTCCAGGAAATAAGGAATACGAATATATTTGGTGTACAAACGATATTGAAAAGTTACGTTTTTTATTTTGCTTTTGATTCTACAGATGCAACTGGTTTAGATAGAAAGATAGATTATTTGGCAAAAGGATTTGGATTAATCTATAGAGGAGGTGGTGACCTTGTTGGTAGTATATATTTAACTGGTGCTGTAATAGAAGGAATATTATTTGGAGATACTACTCATATCATTACATATATAGATAATCCCAACCAATCGATACCTAAAAATTTTAATCTTTTTCAAAACTATCCTAACCCTTTTAATCCGACTACAAGTATAAAATTTATTTTGAGTGAATTAAGTGATATCTCATTAAAAGTTTATAATATTTTAGGGGAAGAAGTAAAAATGTTGCTAAAAGAAGAACTTCCTAGAGGTCTATATAGAGTACAATGGGATGGAAAAGATAATTATGGTAATATTCTTTCAAATGGTACTTACTTTATAAGAATGATAGCAGGAGGTCATCAAAAAATAATTAAAACTGTTTTTTTAAAATAATATAGCGGGGTATAAAATGAAAAATTTCTTTATTATAACTGTAGTTTTTTTTGTTATATTCAGTATTTCATTGTATTCACAGGAAGTTTGTGAAACAATACCTATACAAGGTGAAATAATTAGAACAACATCTGATAATGGCATTTATTTGACTTCAAAAAACAACTTAAAAGTTTTAGTCGTCTTTGTAAGTTTTAAAGATGATAG
>PFGS01000128.1:0-8254 GCA_002783525.1 Ignavibacteriales bacterium CG12_big_fil_rev_8_21_14_0_65_30_8
TTGAATAGCTGCACCGATTGCAACTACTTCATCAGGATTTACACCTTTATGAGGTTCTCTTCCAAATAGGTCTTTAACTAATTCCTGAACCATTGGTATTCTAGTTGAACCACCGACCAAAATAACTTCATTTATATCTGATTGTGAAATACCTGCATCTTTAATTGCGGTTTCACAAGGAATTTTTGTTCTTTTAACTAGATCATCAATTAATTGTTCAAATTTAGATCTTGAAAGATTTAAATTTAAATGTTTTGGACCTTCTTGAGTTGCAGTAACAAATGGTAAATTTATATCTGTTGTAGCTGATGAAGATAATTCTATTTTAGCTTTTTCAGCAGCTTCTTTTAATCTCTGCAAAGCCATAGGATCGTTTCTTAAATCAATACCATCAGATTTTTTAAATTCATCTGCTATCCAATCAACAACTCTTTGATCAAAATCGTCTCCCCCTAAATGTCCGTCACCATTAGTTGATTTTACTTCAAAAACACCATCACCTAATTGTAATATTGAAATATCAAATGTTCCACCACCCAAGTCATAAACAGCAACTGTATGGTCAGAAGTTTTTTTGTCCAAACCATAAGCAAGAGCAGCTGCAGTCGGTTCATTTATAATTCTCTTTACTGTTAATCCGGCAATTTCACCGGCATCTTTAGTTGCTTGTCTTTGTGAATCATTAAAATATGCCGGAACAGTTATTACTGCTTCAGTAACTTCTTGTCCTAAATATTCTTCAGCAGTTTTCTTCATTTTCTGTAAAGTCATCGCACTTATTTCCGGCGGTGAATAAACTCTGTCACCAATTTTAATTCTTGCAGTATTGTTATCACCGGTAACAACTTCATAAGGAACCTTAGTCATCTCATCAGTTACTTCATTTATGAATCTTCCCATAAATCTTTTTACAGAAAAAACCGTATTCTTTGGATTAGTAACAGCTTGCCTTTTAGCCGGTTGACCTACTAGTCTTTCGCCGTTCTTTGCAAAAGCAACAACTGAAGGAGTTGTCCTTCCACCCTCGGAATTTGGTATTACAACCGGGTCATTTCCTTCCATTACAGATACACATGAATTTGTAGTTCCTAAATCTATTCCTATTATTTTTCCCATTATTTTTCTCTCCTTTACTTAAATGAGCATCTTTGCTCTATTTATATTTTATTTTTATTTGATTTATTTTATTTACATTTCAAGTTGGAATAATTAGAGTATTATTTTAGTTGCAATTACAATTATAATGCCAATGCTAATTATATGTTAACTACTTATAAAATAATGAGTTAGTTAATATTTAGATATATGAATTTTTGACAACTTTTATGGCATATACGTCTATTTGTCACAATGTTGAATAATATGTCATAATTGTTGACATATTAACGAAATTTTAACAAAAGTAAAAAAAAGTAAGTATGTTTGATTTCAATCTTTTTGATATAAAGTTAGAGACTTCTTTACTGGGAAGAAATTTTATTTATTTAGTTGAAATTGCTTCAACTAATACATTTATTCTTGATAAAAAAAATAAAATTATTAAAGACGGCTCTTTAGTTTTAGCTGAAAAACAAACCAAAGGAAAAGGAAGAAGAAATAGGGTATGGTATAGTGAAAAGGGACTAAATTTAAATTTTTCAATTTTAATTACAGATAAAAAATTATTATCTAAAAATTTAAATATTCTTAATTTAGGTGTATCGCTTGTAATTGCTAACTCAATAGAAAATTTATATTCAGTACAAACAAATGTAAAATGGCCAAATGATGTACTTATAAATAATAAAAAAGTTGCTGGTATTTTACTTGAAACAAATTCACAAGGAAATTCAATTGAAAAATTGATTATTGGAATTGGAGTAAATGTAAATCAAACATCTTTTATGGGTGAGTTTAATCTTGAACCAACATCAATAAAGCTGATAACAAAAAATAATATTGAAAGAGAAAAACTTCTTGCAGAAATTCTTAATAATTTAGAATACATTTTTCAAAAGATAAGATCAAATCCAAATAGTGTTTTAACTGATTGGGTCAATAAATGTAATTCAATTGGAAAACGAATTGATGTAAATCAAGATGGAAAAGTCTTAACAGGTGTATTTGAAGGTCTTGAAGAAAACGGGTTTTTATTATTAAAAGTAAAAGACAAATTAAATAAAATTTATTTTGGGGATATAAACGTAGAATAGGTATGTTTTTAGCAATTGACATAGGCAATACTAAAATTAAATCAGCATTGTTTGACGGTGATGAGTTAAAAAATTATTTCACGGAAGATAATATTGATGAATTGATCAATTCACTTCAGAATAAAAGTTTTGATAAAGCAGCAATATCTTCTGTTGTACCTAATAAGACTTTTCAAATAGAAAAATATTTAAAAGATAAACTGAAAATCCCCGTTCTTATCATAAATAATAATTCTAAATTCAACTTGGAATTAGATTATAACTCTATAGACACATTGGGAATTGACAGACTTTGTTCATTAGAAGGTGCACTATATGTTTATAAAAAGTCGGAAAGAATCTTTGAATTAGGAGAAGGAACGTTTCTAGTTACAATTGATTGCGGAACAGCGACAACTGTGAATATTGTTAAAAGTCCAAATAAATTTATTGGAGGTATGATAGCTCCGGGTATTGATACTATGATAAACAGCCTTAATAAAAATACTGCGCAACTTCCTGTAATCGATAAAAATGAACTTTCTTGGGATATCGGTAATGATACAGAATCTTCCTTAGCAAGCGGAGTTGTAAATTCAGCTGTCGGTTTAATTGAAAGAGTGCATAAAATATTAAAAGATGATTATGGTGCAGCTAAAATTATAACTTTTTTAACCGGAGGGAATGCTAATATTTTATCAGATTTTTTAAGTATTGAGTACCAAGTTGAAAGAGCTTTGGTGTTAATAGGTATTAAAGAAATTTATAAATTAAATAATTAAGGAATCTTGATGAACAAAGAACAAAATACTAATAATTGCTTAAACTGTAACTCTTCTGAAAATGATATTCCACTTATAAAATTAACATACTCTAAACAACCTGCTTACATTTGTTCGCATTGTCTTCCGTTATTGATTCATCACCCTGAACAATTAATTGGTAAGCTTAAAGGTGCAGAAAATATTCCGGCTGCTAATACGGATGAATGAAGAAGTAAGTTAAAATATTAAATACTAACAAACTTATTATCTATCAACCTGGTCTTACCAATTTTGCAAGCAACTAAAATATAATAACTTCTTCCCTTTTCAATTGTGTCTATAATTGTGAAACTATCAGCCTCAACAATACTCACATAATTTAAATCAGAACTTTCAACTGAGTTTATCTTTTTTTTCATCTCGTTTAAAATATTTGTGGTATTCTTTTCACCATTTTTAATCAGTTCATCTGCAATAGATAAGGATCTACTTAAGACCAAAGCATCTTTTCTTTCCTTTTCGTTTAGATAAACATTTCTTGAGCTCATAGCCAGTCCGTCATTTTCTCTAACAATCGGACTAACATTAATTTTTATATCATATTTTAGATCTTTAACCATTTGATTTATTACAGCAGCTTGTTGAGCATCTTTTTGTCCAAAGTAAGCATTATCAGGATTTATACAATTAAAAAGCATTGCTACAACTGTAGTTACACCCTTAAAGTGAGTAGGACGAAATTCACCTTCAAGAATTTTTGAAATTTTATTTACTTCAACAAAGGTTTGAAAATCGTTTGGATAAAAATCTTCTGTGTTTGGAAAGAATAAATAATCTACTTCTGCATTAATTAAAAGTGATTTATCCTTTTCTAAATCCCTTGGATACGAAGCAAGATCTTCTGTAGGTGAAAATTGAGTGGGATTTACAAAAATAGAAACAATAGTTACATCATTATTTTTTTTAGCTTCTTTAATAAGAGAAATGTGACCATCGTGAAGGAAACCCATTGTAGGAACAAATCCAATGGACTTCCCTTCTTTCCTAATTTTATTTGTTAAAGAATGGATTTCATCTATTGATGAAATAGTGATTAGCTCTTGATGCATCAGTTAAGAAGATTTAACACATTTGAAATAGTTTCTTTTAATTCTTTTCTGTGAGCAATAATATCAACAAAACCTTGTTCTAATAAAAATTCTGATCTTTGGAATCCCTTTGGTAAATCTTTACCAATGGTCTGTTTAATAACTCTGGGCCCGGCAAATCCAATTAGCGCTTTAGGTTCTGCAATATGAATATCTCCAAGCATAGCATAACTTGCTGTTGTTCCGCCGGTAGTTGGATCTGTTAATACTGATATGAATGGTACTTTTTCATCTGCAAGTCTTACAAGTCTGGAACTTGTTTTTGCTAGCTGCATAAGTGAGTAACAGCCTTCCATCATTCTTGCACCACCGCTGGCAGACAATATAATTAATGGTATTTTATTTTTATAAGCTTTGTCAATAACCCTTGCAATTTTCTCGCCTACAACAGAACCCATGCTGCCGCCAATAAATTTAAAATCCATACAACCAAAAGCAACTGACCTACCATTAATTTTTCCGGTTCCGGTAATTACAGCATCATTAAGTCCGGTTTTTTTAATTGTTTCTTTTACTCTATCTTTATATTTTTTTGTATCTTCAAAACCTAAAGGATCAGCAGATTTCATTTTTTTATCCATTTCTTTAAATGAATTTTTATCCAAAAGAATATTTTTATATTCTTTACTTCCAATTCTAAAATGATAATTACATTTTGGACAGGTCCAAAGATTTTCTGCTAAATGCTTTGTATGAACTATTTCTCCACAGTCCGGACATTTTTCCCACAAACCATCGGGTAAATCTTTTTTTTGTGAATCCGGAGATATATTTTGTTTAGATCTTCTGAACCAAGACATTGTTTACTCTACTACATCTGCATAAATATTTAAATATGTTTTAGGATGAACAGGATCGTTAGATATAACTCTAACCGATCTTCTCAATTTGCCCGATTGAGTTGTTGAATCGAATTCAACTTTTATAACACCTTTAGCACCAGGCGGTATTTCATTACTGCTCATTATTGCTGCAGTACACCCACAAGTAGATTTTAAATTTTGAATTTTTAAAGATTTTTTACCTTTATTAATAAATTTAAATTCAAAAGATTTTATTTCTCCTTTTTTAACTACACCAAAATTATGAGTCATTACAGGAAAATATATTTCTGGTACATTGGCATCTGTTTCTACTTTTAATTCTTTTACTTTTACAAATGCTTTTACAGTAAGCTGAAATCTTGGCTTATTTCTAGCATTAGAAGTAAGTGTAACAAACTCCATTTGATCTCTTTCCCTAATATCTGGATTATACTGGATATACAACTCAGCAGAATCTTGTGGAGCAATTACCCTTTTAAATAATCTTGTTTGCACACTTAATGATGATACAAGTACTTCACCGATTCTTAAAGTATCATTCCCTTTGTTGTAAATTTCAAATTTTGAATAGACATGTGAATTCTGTTCGATTTTTCCAAAATCTATTGTTAAATAATCAAAACTGATCTCTGCATATTTTTCTTGTGCAAATATTGAAATAACGGAAATTAAAAGAACTAATAATATTTTTTTTATCATTTTACTTTTTTACTATAAAATTTTTTAAATAATTGGGTTCTAAAAAATCATAATCTTTTGTTTTAGTATTCTCTCCAAATAATTTACTCCATTTTGCAACATAAAATGCATCCGCAGAACCTAAATTAACAATAATATTATTAACAAATTGATTTTCAGGAGAAGTAATATTTGTAATTATTGGTTCATTTTCAATCTTATTAATTAAATTATCAATTTTTATAACCTCTAATGGTAAAATTGTTTCGATTGAATTCAAAGAAGTTCTAATTTTGCTAAAATATACCTCATCAGTATTAACTCTTTCTGCAATAATAATTTCAGTTTTTTTATCAAAATATTTTGATAACTGCAGTGCAATGGCTTCGAACGTAGGAACAGGTACAATTGATAAATTCCCGCCCATTGCAATTCCTTTTGCAGCAGAAAGTCCAATCCTCAATCCGGTAAAAGAGCCAGGCCCGATAGAAACTGCAACTTCTCCGATATCTTTAATTTTTGTATTAGCAGTTTTCAAAACATATTCAATTGAAGAAAATATTTTCTCAGAATGCGAATTTTTTAAATTAATATTCGATTCAAAATATTTATCATCAGAAAAATACAGACACACTCCACATTTTTTCTCTGATGTTTCTACGGCTAAAATCGGTTTACTTTCACTCATATTTTTTAAATTCAATTGTCCTTGTCATATCAGTGTTTAATGTAAAATTTATTTCAATTCTTTTTTTAGGAAGAACATCAGCAAAGAGATTTCCCCATTCAATAAATAAAATAGATTGATCATCATTTAGATAATCTTCAATACCTATGTCATATAATTCATTTATCCTTTCAATTCTGTAAAAATCTATATGATAAAATTTTTTATTGCCCGAATATTCATTAACAATGGCAAATGTTGGACTGCTTACATCATTAATATCAAAATTTTCTAAAACTTTTTTTACAAAAAATGTTTTCCCTGTCCCAAGATTTCCGTTTAAAACAATAATATCTCCAATTTCAATTTCTTTGAAAAATTGATCAGCTAATTTTGTTGTTTCATCTTCACTATTTACAATATGGCTTGAAGGAAAAAACATGTTATTATTTTGGTTCCATTCTTATAATAGGTAATAACATCTCTTCCATAGAAATTCCACCGTGTTGAAATGTATCTTTATAGTAAGTCAAATATTTATGGTATTCTGTAGGATAAACAAAATAGTAATCTTCTTTTGCAATAATATAATTTATTGTCAGTCCGGTTCTTGGTAATTTAAAATCTAAAGGATCTTTAATAAAAATTGCGTGCTTATTATCAACTTTTAAATTCCTTCCATATTTAAACCGTAGATTTACTGCAGCATCTCTATCTCCTAAAACCTTTGCACCCCTTAATACTCGAATGCTTCCGTGATCAGTCGTGATAAATACTTTCGCATTTGGGATCTTACTGATCTCTTTAAAAGTAGAATATAAAGATGAATGTCTAAACCATGTTTGTGTTAATGAACGATAAGCAGATTCATCAGGTGCAATTTCCTTTAATAAATCTGAATCTGATCTTCCGTGAATAAGCATATCCAAAAAATTTACAACTACTGCTGTAAAATGATTTTGCTTATATGATAAAATATTTCTCTCAAAATTTCTACCGACCTCAGGATCAATTATTTTTATATATTGAAGCTCGCTCCTTAACTTAATCTTTTCTCTTTCTAAATATTTCTGTAGTAAATCTTTTTCATATTTATTCATACTCTTTTCATCTGAAGTTTCTGATACCCAATAATTAGGGTACATTTTTTCTATTTCAGATGGAAATAATCCGCTGAACAAAGCATTTCTTGAATATGGAGTAGCAGTAGGCAGAATAGAATAATAATAATTTTTAGAGATATTAAAATCATTTAATAATAATTTTTCCATTATCATCCATTGATCTATTCTTAGACAATCAAGCACAAAAAAGAATACACTAGATTTACCATCAGTTAAATAAGGATTAACATATTTTTGAATAATTTTATTTGATAAAACCGGTACTTCATTTTCTTGCGGATTATTAACCCATCCTTTATAGTTGTTTTCAATAAATTTTGAAAATTGTTTATTTGCTTCTCTTTTTTGTTCGTTTAAAGTTTGTCTTAAATCAACTTCAGGGTGTTCATCTAACTCTAAATCCCAAAAAACTAATTTTAAATAGATTTCTTTCCATTCTTGAAAATCTAAATTAGTTAATAATGATTGTGATATTGAATTAAAATCCTGCAGATAATCTTTAGCAGTATATTCACTTGATATTTTTTTACCCTGCAATATTTTTTTGCATACAAGAAATACCTGGCTGGGATTAACCGGTTTAGTTAGGTAATCATTTATTTTCCCACCAATAGCTTCATTCATTAATGATTCTTCTTCACTTTTTGTAATCATTACAACAGGTAAATTTGGATCAATTTCTTTTAAAGCTCCCAAAGTTTCAAGTCCACCCATTCCTGCCATCATTTCATCTAAAAAAATAAGATCATATTTATTTTCTTTTGCTTTAGATATTGCATCTTCCCCATTCGTTGCTGTATCAACTGCAAAACCTTTCTCTTTTAAAAATAAAACGTGAGACCGAAGTAATTCAATCTCATCATCAACCCATAATATTT
>PFGS01000128.1:8270-11739 GCA_002783525.1 Ignavibacteriales bacterium CG12_big_fil_rev_8_21_14_0_65_30_8
TAATACCTTAATTTTTTTAACAATTATTAAATGCTAAACAAATTATTTTTAATATTTTAATTTCATAATAAATTATTGAATAGCTATGTGAACATCCAAACCTGCCTCATTTGTAGTAGAAGGAGGAATCCTGGAAGCACCTTCCGGTTCAATGGATGAGCGTCTGTAAAAAATAGACATTGTGACTTTTGAACTTAATGTATATTTAACTCTTGGTTCAATTGTTACTCTTATTGTTCCATCCTGTGGAGTACCGTTCTCATTAAAATCCAACATATTATATATTATTGTAGAATTTCGTGTTTTTGTATAAGAAAGAGTAAACTCAATATCATTTTTTAATGCTACACCAAAGAAAGGGAGTTCAAAACCGGATTTTGAATATCCAGCAGTGATACCTATATCTTTAGAAAAAGTTTCAATTATATTTCTTGTAGAAACACCAAGGCTAAATATAGTTGTTGTTGAATACTTAACGTTACCAATTAAATTTCCTCCCCATAAATTCATAAAGGTCATATTTATTCCAACTAAAGGTGTAAATCCATATGTGACTTTTTGAATTTGAGTCTCTTGATTTCCATCAGGAGTGATTTTCCATCCTTCAGCATAACTAGATGTATAAGCATGATCAAGCGTTGCTCTTTGCAGAACTTTACTTACAAATGGAAGTTTTTCTAATCCGGCCCAAGTTATTCTCCAATTAGGTCTGGGAATAAATCTGGCTACATCACTTAAAAATCCTAATTTTGATGTAAGAGGAAGACTTTCAAATCCATTAACAAAAGCTTCAGATAAATTTTTAGCAGGATTTGGATCGTTGGGATCAAAAAGTTCGTGAACCTTTTTAATACTAGAATTCAAACCTTTCAAAAACAGAACTGGAGGCAAAGATAAAAATGTTCTATTAATTGTACCTGTAGATGAAATAAATGATATAGATGTATTTCCAAATTGATCTGAGTTCAAAGTTGTAGTTTTATTTATTGTCCAGCCGATTGACCAATTTATATCTAACTTAGCACCGGGCCAAAGAGGACGAGAAGTTCTAATTTGAAAATTATTTTTTTGTGCAAATACATCTTGTAAATTACTGTTTGGTGCACGTCTGCCAACATTATCATTTAATCCCAACATAAAACCTTGAGAAGGACCGTTACTTTCATTGAATGTAATCCCCCAGAAATTATTAAATCCTGTACCAGTACTAGCTATACCATTTTTAGAAAAATTAGTACTCATTGTAAAATTCATATTAATAGATTCATAATCAAATAATAAAGATTTTGCAATTGATCTTAAAAAAAGTAATCCACTAGAAATTGTGGAGGTTTCCGGTTCTAATTCTTTATTAGTTACAATTGAATCAGCATTTACAATTACAGTTCCATCATTCTTTAATTTATTACTTAGTGTATCTGATTCTATTTCGGGCATAGGTTTTAAAATTCTATTCCTGCCTCTTGAAATCCTTTGAGTTGGTGTAGTTTCTTTTACCTTATCACCAGGTGTAGAAGAAAACAATGGCTCGGTTAATGCTTTCCATCTTAAATTTAGAGAAATATTTGTATTGTTTGTAACACTTGCACTTCTTCCTAATATTGGCTGTCTAAAATCATTTCGCCAAACATAATTAACAGAATATCCAGCGGTTATGGTCATAAATTTTTTAATATCCCATAAAGAAGGAAGTTGAGGTACTGCTCTTAAATTAATACTTTGCTGGTATAAAAAATCTTGTCCGAAAAATTTACCGGAGAAAATGTCTTTCCAAACTTCACCTTCAGACCTTTGATTTCCGTTTGCATCTGTTTCCAAATAAGCTAAAGATGATTGAATATCTAATTTATAGTTTGTTGTTAAGTTAAGTAGGCCACCTTCTGTCATTCTCCAATTAAAATTGAATCCTCTGGTTGTTATAAAATCTCTTGATACAACTGGTGCTACCGGATTATTACCTGTTGGTCTTTGAATACTTGTATTCCTATTTCTTCTTGCTGTTAAACTCAAAGAAAAAGATTGTGGAACAAAATAGATTTTTACATCTTTGTAATCATCAAAAATTGAAAGCAAAGATCCAATTAAAGGTATATTTACAGGTTGAAAATAATAATTTGGATCCAGGTGTAAATTATAATTAAAATTTGCATTCCAAAGCCAGCTTCTATTTTCTTGAATAGTCGGGCTTCTGCTGAAAGTTTTGTTATAAGTAAAACCTAAAGTAATAGAGTTAATAATATCTGTTATATACCACTTTGAAGAAGGAATTTTAAAATTAATATTTGTTGCAGTCCAGTTATCTGATGTATTGTATGTCTCAGACTCTTCTCTAATCTGTTCTGGTGTTTTTAAATTTGTTAAAGTAGAATCATTAGCTTTTTCTGAAACTAGATCTGCTGCTCTGCTTACTGAAACATCTGTGCCCGGTATGTATTCAGGTATACCCAAAGATTCAGTATGTGAATAATTAAGTTTTAAATTGCTACCTGGTAAATTAAAGGGTAATATCTTTAATAGATCAATATTAGATGAAATACCCCAGTTTCTCTGTTGTGCTCTTGAACCAAATCTATCAGCCAATCCATGGAAAAACGGACTTGATTCACTTATATTAAAATTAATATTCATAAAATCAGCCATTTTTAAACTAGAAGATATACTATATGCCCAACCGGGCCGATCATCTGCTCCTATAACCCTTAATTCATCTACCCAAATTTCACCTGAAACAGGTCCCGGACTCAGGGGGTTGCCTCTATTATAAACTCCGACCGTTAAAAATCTGACAGAAGTTAGTGTAGGAACACCCTTAACTAAATAATAATTATCCGGTTTTCCGTTAACTGGTATTTTTGCAATTTGAGCAATTGAATCTCTTGCTTCTTTAATAGCAGTAAGTTCATCAAATAAAATTGTTATGTCACCCCAACCTGGCCTAATTGGTTGTCTGTATTCATAATAGTTATTTGTATCACTGCCAAATCTAAAAAATACTTCTGCCGGATAATCTGTTGGATCCTTTGAAGAAATTGATCCTGGCCCTGTATTTTCATCACCGTGAATAAATAGTTTCATTGAAGTATAATTAAATACATCCAAAGGTCTGATTAAATATTTTACTGCTTGTCTATTTTCCTTTTCCGGTAAATCTTTTACAATAAGATCCAATGACTGTTCATTACTTAAAATATTTTCATCAGGTCTTGTTTGATCTTTTGTTCTCAATCCTTGTGCAGGACTAACGTAATCAGGATTATCTTCAACGTTTATAACTGAAACTGACATTACTGAATCATTTGGTAATAATTTTTGCCATTGGTTACCTACTAAATTAAATTCAGCTATACGAATGTGCACAGGATTTACACTTCCGCTTACTACAAGTCTTATTGTTTCAACAGAAGATAAACTTGGTTGACCAACATTTAATAGAGAATCTTTCAGAGGAATTCTATACAAATACCAACCT
>PFGS01000154.1:0-2771 GCA_002783525.1 Ignavibacteriales bacterium CG12_big_fil_rev_8_21_14_0_65_30_8
TAGGGCTTTACCTGGTAAGTTAAGTAAAATTACAAAAGGTAAACTTATCAATTTAGGTTAGAAAACTCAAGAATTTTAGACTGTTAATGTAAGAAGAACTAAATTTTAATTTTAATTAATTCTTTTTTTTAATTGATTGCCAAATAATTAATATCCATCCGATCAAAAAACTAACTCCTCCAAAAGGTGTAATTATTGCAAATAATGCGTTATCTGTAATTGCATAGGCATATAATGAAAAAGAAAACAGAAACACTCCAATAGATAAAATGAATCCGGATTTATAATATTTTTCACTTCCCACTATTCCAATTACAAATATTACAGCTGTATGAATTAAATTATAATATGTTGCTGTTTTAAACATTTCTATCATTTCAGGCGATAAACTATCTTTTAGAGCATGGGCTCCGAATGCACCAAAAGCAACCCCTATAAATCCATAAATGCCGGCAATAGCAATTAAAGTATTTTTTTTCATTGATCTAACCAGTTATATTTATTGTTTAATAATATCAAATAGTTATTTGTCTAATCTAAAAAACTATCTGTATAAATATAAATTTTATTAAATTTAAGTTTAATTAAAATTTTTTGAGGGAAAAATGAAATCTTTGCAAAAATTTGTTTTGCCACTATTAATAGTAGTCGTAATCGCTATGATATATTTGTTTTATTTTAAACCGGATAACAGGCTTGGATCATTTTCAACATTTGATACGAATAATAGTGCTGTTAAAGATATAAAAGTTAAAGTACTAGTAGAAAGAGGAATTAACAGTAACAGCTTTTATGTTTCTGATAATGATGGAACTGTTGTCTTAGTACAAGCAGATAAAATTCCTGACGGAATACAGAATTCAGAGACTATTGTATTAAGAGGACACTTAAATAAAGAATCATTTCATGCACACGAAATTCTTTTAAATTAGAACTGATGAATAAATTTGAATTAGTTTCTAATTATAAACCAACTGGTGATCAGCCAAAAGCTATTGAATCATTAGTTAACGGTTTAAAGAATGGAGAGAAACATCAAACTCTGCTGGGAGTAACGGGAAGCGGGAAGACATTTACTATTTCAAATGTTATAAAAGAAGTTAACAAACCCACCCTTATTATTTCACACAATAAAACTCTTGCCGCACAATTATATTCTGAGTTTAAAGGATTCTTTCCAAAAAACTCTTGTGAGTTTTTTATTAGTTATTATGATTACTACCAGCCTGAAGCTTATGTTGTTGCAAGTGATCTTTACATCGAAAAAGATTTTTCCATCAATGAAGAAATTGACAGACTAAGATTAAAAGCCACTACATCTTTAATTGAAGGACGAAGAGATGTAATAGTAGTAGCAAGTGTAAGTTGCATTTATGGTATCGGCGATCCGAAAGGTTATGCCAGTCAAATAATATTTGTAAAAAAAGGCGATGTAATTAATAGAAAAAAATTTCTTCGCCAATTAATTGATATTCATTTTATTAGAAATGATCTTGATTTCAGCAGAGGCTCTTTTAGAGTTAGGGGCGATGTAATTGAAATAATTCCCGCATATCAATACGAAGAAGCTTTGCGTATTGAATTTTGGGATGATGAAGTAGAAAAATTATCAATAATTGATTCACAAACCGGTGAAGAACTCAGACAAGTTGATTCATCAACAATTTATCCGGCTAAATATTTTGTCACCGAAAAGCCCCAGGTTTTAAAAGCAATTACTACAATTGAAGAAGAATTAAGAGATAGACTTAAATATCTACGGAAAGAAGAAAAATATTTAGAAGCTCAAAGACTTGAGCAGAGAACTTTATTCGATATTGAAATGATGAAAGAGATAGGCTATTGTTCAGGAATTGAAAACTATTCCAGACATCTTGAGGAAAGAGAACCGGGAAAAAGACCATTTAATTTAATTGACTACTTTCCAGATGATTTCCTGCTAGTAATTGACGAATCACACGTTACTGTATCTCAAATAAAAGCAATGTACAACGGGGACAGATCAAGAAAAGAAACACTTGTTGAACACGGCTTCAGGCTTCCTTCTGCTCTTGACAACAGACCAATGAAATTTGAAGAATTCGAAAAAATGGTTAATCAGGTAATTTATGTGAGTGCAACCCCTGCTGATTATGAACTTGAACACAGCGGAGGTGTTGTTGTTGAGCAGATAATTAGACCAACAGGTTTACTTGATCCGCCAATAGAGGTAAGGCCTATAAAAGGACAAATTGACGATCTGATCGGAGAAATAAGAGTAAGAGTAGAAAAGAAAGAGAGAATTCTTGTTACAACTTTAACAAAAAAAATGTCAGAAGACCTTGCTGATTATTTAGATAAAATTGGAATCTTGGTTAGATATATTCATAGCGATATAGATGCGCTTGAGAGAGTTGAAATTTTAAGGGATCTGCGCTTGGGTGAATTTGATGTGCTTGTCGGCGTAAATCTTTTAAGGGAAGGATTGGACTTACCGGAAGTTTCTCTTGTTGCAATAATTGATGCTGATAAAGAAGGATTTTTACGCAGTGAAAGATCTCTTATGCAGACAGCAGGAAGAACAGCACGAAATGTACATGGTAATGTTATTATGTATGCTGATAAAATCACCAACTCAATGAAAAAAACTATCGACGAAACTAATCGTAGAAGAATTTTACAAGAAAAATATAATAAAGAAAATAATATCACCCCAGAAACCATTTATAAAAGTATGGAAGAAATACTTTCCTCTACCTCTATTGCAGATATGAAAAAGAAAGAGAAGGTGG
>PFGS01000154.1:2799-2941 GCA_002783525.1 Ignavibacteriales bacterium CG12_big_fil_rev_8_21_14_0_65_30_8
ATGGATGATGATCAGAAAAAAGATTTGATTGAGCAATTAACCACACAAATGAAAGAAGCTGCAAAAGATCTAGAATTTGAAAAAGCTGCAAATCTAAGAGATGAAGTTGACAGACTAAAAAAAACGTTGAAGAAATGAATAT
>PFGS01000154.1:3164-3743 GCA_002783525.1 Ignavibacteriales bacterium CG12_big_fil_rev_8_21_14_0_65_30_8
ATATTTTCAACTGTAGAATCAAAATCTACAATTACTTTTTTAGAATCTAATTTTTCTAAAAATTCCAACACAAGATCATCATTTTTGTTTACCATAAAAGAATGATCAAGTTCTTCAACAATTGGTTCGATAATTTCTTTTACAATATAATAATCAATAATCATTCCGTTTTTATCTAACTCACCTTCAAATTCAACCATCATTTTATATGAATGACCATGTATGTTTTTACATTTGCCAAAATGATCTGGAAGTCTGTGTCCCATTTCCCACCTAAATTCTTTTGCAATTTTCATTAAACACCTTTTGTTTTTGGATCCCAAATATATTTATGCGTTTGTAACTGGAATCTAACATTTAAATTATCTTTTAAGATCCAGCTTACTAATTTTTCAGGTTTAAGTTCTTCAAACACTGTCGAAAATAAAATTTCACATTTACCATTCATTTTATGTTTTTCAATTATTTTTTTGCTCCAATCATAATCTTCTTTATTCCCGATAACAAATTTTAACTCATCAGTATTTTTCAGGTAATCTAAATTTTCATATAAGTTTTTTTTCATCATTCCACTTGAAG
>PFGS01000014.1 GCA_002783525.1 Ignavibacteriales bacterium CG12_big_fil_rev_8_21_14_0_65_30_8
ACGTCAGTAGCTCAATTGGCTAGAGCAGCGGTCTCCAAAACCGCAGGTTGGGGGTTCGAGTCCTCCCTGACGTGCTGCTTAAATTAAGGAATTAGTTATGAAAGAAAAAATAATAGGTTTCTTTGAAGATGTAGTAAAAGAAATGAAAAAAGTTACTTGGCCAACTAAAGACGAATTAAAAGAATCTACAAATGTTGTAATTGTTGTTTGTCTTTTGATAGCAGCTTTTACCTATGCAATCGATATGATTATTACACAACTTTTTAAAGGACTTTTTTAAGTTGGGAGAAGTAATGGAAGGTAAATGGTATGTAGTTAGAACTTTTTCAGGACATGAAAGCAAAGTTAAAAATTTTATTGATACTGAGCTTGAAGAAAATGAATCATTAAGAGCTAAGATCCATGAAGTTTTAGTTCCGATGGAAAAAGTTTTTGAAGTAAAAGAAGGCAAGAAAAAAAGCAAAAATAAAAATTTTTTTCCGGGTTATATTCTCGTCCAAGCAGATTTAGATAATCAGGTAAAAGAATTTATTTTAAATACTCAGTCCGTTATGGGATTTTTAGGTTCGGGTAAAAATCCAAATGCTTTACAACCAGAAGAAGTAAAAAGAATTATTGGACGCTTAACACAAGATGAAACAACTGAAAGAATGGAAACAATTTTTCAGAAAGGTGATCTTGTAAAAATAATTGATGGTCCGTTCAATAACTTTAGCGGATTGATTGAAGAAGTTAACGAAGAGAAAATGAAAATTAAAGTAATGGTTTCAATTTTTGGTCGTAAGACACCTGTTGAAATTGATTTTGTTCAAGCAGAATTAGAAAAGTAATTTAGAATTTATTTTTAAAAGGTAATAAAATGGCAAAGAAAATAGCTGGATATATTAAACTTCAAATACCGGGAGGAAAAGCTAATCCTTCACCACCTGTTGGCCCTGCTCTAGGACAAAAAGGTGTTAACATCATGGAATTTTGTAAACAGTTCAATGCAAAAACAGCAGATAAAAATGGGTTAATAATTCCTGTTGTAATAACAGTCTATGCTGATAAATCATTTACATTTATTACAAAAACTCCACCTGCATCTGTGTTATTAAAAAAAGCAGCTAATTTAGAAAAAGCATCTGCTGAACCAAACAGGGTAAAAGTTGCAGCAGTTTCAGAAAATCAGGTTAAAGAAATTGCAGAATTAAAAATGCCTGATCTAAATGCTTTTGATATTGATCATGCTATGAGCATGGTAGCCGGAACTGCAAGAAGTATGGGTATTACAGTTAAAAAATAATTTTAATTTTATTTGATTTAAAGGTTATGGTGTAATAATGCAAAAGAGTAAAAGAAAAAAAACAATAATGGAAAAAGTTGACACAACTAAAGAGTATTCCATTATTGATGCAATACAATTATTAAAAGATAGTTCATCTGTTAAATTTGTTGAAACACTTGATTGTGCAATGAGACTTGGTGTTGATCCGAGACACGCTGACCAAATGATAAGAGGAACTGTATCGCTTCCAAATGGAACCGGTAAAAAAGTTAGAGTGCTTGTAATTGCAAAAGGACCTAAAGCTAAAGAAGCTTTAGATGCCGGAGCTGATTATGCAGGGTTTGAAGAATATTTAGAAAAAATTAAAGAAGGCTGGGCTGATATTGATGTTATTGTTGCAACACCAGATTCAATGGGTGAGTTAGGAAAATTAGGAAGAGTACTTGGACCAAAAGGCTTAATGCCAAATCCAAAAAGTGGTACTGTTACAATGGATGTTGCTAAAGCTGTGCAGGAAGTTAAAGCCGGTAAAATTGAATTCAGAGTAGAAAAAGCCGGAATAGTTCATACTTCTTTAGGCAAATTAAATTTTGAGACAGATAAATTAGCAGAAAATGTAGAAGCATTTATAAATACAATTATTAAAATGAAACCTTCTTCTGCTAAAGGCCAATATATAAAAAGTGTATATCTATCAAGTACAATGGGCCCTGGAATAATGATATCAAAAGATACATTGGCTATATAAAAAAGTTTACGCACTCGTAAAATGCTTCAAAAAAAATAACATATGATTAACTTAGAAACTTTTGGAAAGTTATGAATAAAAATAAAAAACAGGATGTAATTTCTGAGGTTAAAGAAATTTTGGAAAACTCCAACGCTGTATATCTAACAGATTACAGTGGGATTGCAGTTGAAGAAATTAATAGCTTAAGAAATGACTTCCGAAATAAAGGTGTTAAATATAAAGTGATAAAAAACACTTTATTTAACAGAGCTCTTTCTGAAGTAGGAAAGTTTGAAAAACTTTCTGAACACTTGGAAGGAATGACAGGGTATGCATTTACAACAGAAGATCCTGTTGCACCTGCAAAGATCATCAAAAAGTTTTTTGATGACAAGAAAAAAATGTCCTTAAAGGCCTGCTATATTGAAGATAAATATTATAACGGAGATCAGCTTGCAACATTAGCATCATTACCTACAAAATCTGAAGTTATTGCTTCTATATTAAGTAGTATTAATGCACCGATCTCTGGAATTGTTGGAGCTTTAAATGCAGTTACTCGTGATCTTGTAAATGTAGTTGACCAGATATCAAAAAGAAGTACATAAAATTTTAAAAATAAAATAATTATTAGGAGATAGTAAAATGGCTGAGAAAATAGCTGAAATTGTTGACAAGATAAAACAATTATCACTTGTTGAAGCTTCTGAATTAAAAAAAGCATTAGAAGATGAATTTGGTGTAACTGCCGCAGCACCTGTTATGATGGGTGGAGCTGCTCCAGCTGGTGGCGCTGTACCTGCTGAAGAAAAATCAGAATTTGATGTAGTTTTAGTTGCTGCCGGTGACAAAAAAATTAATGTAATTAAAGTTGTTAGAGCCCATACAGGCTTAGGCTTAAAAGAAGCAAAAGACCTAGTTGATTCTGCTCCAAATCCAGTTAAAGAAGGAATTCCAAAAGAAGAAGCTGAAAAGCTTAAAAAAGAATTCGAAGAGGCTGGTGCAAAAGTAGAATTAAAATAATTAAATACTGATATATCGCAATTATACAAAAAGTGGTAAGACGGAGAAAAGCGTCTTATCGCTTTTTGTATTAAAATATTCGTTGATTAAAGTAAAAGAAATTAGAACATGAAAAATAATTGGAGGTTAGCAATTGGATAATAAAAGAATTTCCTTTGGGAAAATATCCTCTGTAATAGATGCTCCGGATTTATTAGATATTCAAACAGCAACGTTCGAGGGCTTCGTTCAATTTAAAGTTCCTGTCCATAAAAGATTGAACAAAGGTTTACAAGCTGTATTCACTTCAAATTTTCCGATATTTGATAACAAAGAGAATTATAGATTAGACTTTTTAAATTACTTTTTTGAGAAACCAAGGTTTTCAGTTAATGAATGTACTGAAAGAGGTTTAACTTATTCAGTTCCGTTAAAGGCAAAACTTCGTCTTTCCACAAAAGATAGAGAGACCGAAGAATTTGTTAATAGTGTTGAACAAGAAGTTTATCTTGGCAATTTACCATTTATGACAGAACAAGGTACGTTCGTTGTTAACGGAGCCGAAAGAGTAGTAGTTTCACAGCTGCACCGTTCACCCGGAGTGGCATTCTCACAAACTGTTCATCCAAATGGTACTCCAATTTATTCAGCCAGAATTATTCCATTAAGAGGTTCTTGGGTAGAATTTGCTACAAACATAAGCTATGTAATGTTTGTATACATAGATAGAAGAAAAAAATTCCCTGCCACTACTTTATTAAGAGCTTTGGGTTATGAAACAGATGAAGAGATTTTAGGATTATTCAATCTGATAGAAGAAGTTCAAACTAAAAAAGTTAAACTTGAAGAATATATAGGCAGAACAATAGCAAGCGATGTATTTGATATGTCAACAGGTGAAGTTTTTCTTGCTAAAGATTCAATTTTTACAGAAGAAGATATTGACAGAGTTGATGAAGCAGAAATTGAAGTATTAAAATTCATAAATTCTGAAACATCACCTGAATTAGATTTAATTGTTAACACACTAAAGAAAGATACATCTCACTCTAAAGAAGAAGCTTTATATGCAATTTACAGACAACTTCGATCAGGAGAAGCTCCGGACATTGAAACTGCTCAGGTGTTAATAGAAAAATTATTCTTTAATGATAAAAGATATGATCTTGGAGATGTAGGAAGACACAGAATGAATGATAGATTAAATCTAGACATTGATGAAAATACTACCATCCTTACTGTAGAAGATATAATTGCAATAATGAAATATATTATCAAGCTTAGAGTTGGTAATGAACATGTAGATGATATTGATCACTTAGGAAATAGAAGAGTAAAAACAGTAGGCGAACAATTAGGCCAGCAGTTTAATATTGGTATGGCAAGAATGGCCAGAACAATAAAAGAAAGAATGAATATTCGTGATGCTGAAAACTTCACACCACAAGATCTTGTAAATGCAAGAACCATTAGTAGTGTTGTAAATGCTTTCTTTGGCACAAATCAGTTATCTCAGTTTATGGATCAAACAAATCCTTTAGCTGAAATGACACACAAAAGAAGAATGTCTGCTTTAGGACCTGGTGGTTTAACAAGAGAAAGAGCAGGATTTGAGGTTCGAGATGTTCACTATACACACTATGGGCGTTTGTGTCCAATTGAAACACCTGAAGGTCCAAATATTGGTTTGATTTCTTCATTAACTATTTATGCAAGAGTAAATAGATATGGATTTTTAGAAACACCATATAGAAAAGTAGAAAAAGGCAAAGTTGCAGGTGATGTTGAATATTTATCAGCAGAACAAGAAGATTATTTTACAATTGCTCAGGCAAACGCTGAATTAGATAACAATAATAAATTTGTAAATGAAAGAGTAAAATCTAGATTCAAAGGTGAATTTCCTGTTGCTAATGGTAATAATGTGCAATATATGGATGTGGCTCCTGCACAGTTAGTTAGTGCAGCAGCTGCAATGATTCCATTTCTTGAACACGATGATGCTAACAGAGCTCTTATGGGTTCTAACATGCAGAGACAAGCAGTTCCACTTTTAAAACCTGAAGCACCTATTGTTGGTACAGGAATGGAAAGCAAATTAGCAAGGGATTCAAGAGCTGTTATAATTGCTAAAGGCAATGGTAAAGTTGAATATGTTGATGCCAATAGAATAATTATTAATTATGATGTAAACCCGAATAGTATTGAATCTTTAACAGGTTTTGATGATTCAAGTTCAGTAGAATATGAATTGACAAAATTTAAAGGAACAAATCAAGAAACTTGTATTAATCAAATTCCTATTGTAAAAGAAGGACAAAGAGTATCTGAAGGTGATGTAATAGCAGATGGCTGTGCAACAGACGGAGGAGAAATTGCTCTTGGTAGAAATGTTTTAGTTGCATTCATGCCTTGGAGAGGATACAATTTTGAAGATGCTATTATTATAAATGAAAAAATTGTTTCTAACGATGTTTATACTTCAATACACATTGAAGAATATGAATTACAAGTTAGAGAAACAAAAAGAGGCGAAGAAGAACTAACAAGAGAAATACCAAATGTTAGTGAAGAAGCTGTAAAAGATTTAGATGAATATGGAATTATAAGAGAAGGTGCTCAAGTTAAAGAAGGTGATATTCTTATAGGTAAAATAACTCCAAAAGGAGAAACTGATCCGACACCAGAAGAAAAACTTTTAAGAGCTATCTTCGGAGATAAAGCTGGTGATGTTAAAGATTCTTCCTTAAAAGCACCTCCCGGACTTAAAGGGACGATTATAAAAACTAGACTATTTAGCAGAAAAAGAAGAGATACTGAAGCTAAAAAAGTTGAAAAGAAAATTCTAGATGATTTAGAGAAACAACATAAATCTAAATTAATAGAACATTATGAAAAACTTGTTGTAAAGCTAACTAAACTTACTGAAAATGAAACCACTACAGGTATTAGAGATCTCGACGGTAGTGTGGTATTAAGAAGCGGAACAACTATAAAAGATACAACATTTAACTCATTAGATGATGTTACAAAATTAGACTATACTCTTGATTGGTTTGATACAAAAAAATTAAACGGACATGTTCAAAAACTATATGTAAATTATTTTGATGTACTTTCTGATTACGAAGAAGAATATAAAAAAGAAAGAATAAAAGTTACAAATGGTGATGAATTACCTCCTGGAATTATTCAACTTGCAAAAGTTTATGTTGCAGTTAAACGTAAACTTTCAGTAGGTGATAAAATGGCCGGTAGGCACGGAAACAAAGGTGTTGTTGCTAAAATAGTACCTCAGGAAGATATGCCGTTTTTACCTAATGGTCAGCAGGTTGATATTATACTTAATCCACTTGGTGTTCCATCAAGAATGAACCTTGGTCAGCTTTATGAAACAGCATTGGGCTGGGCTGGTAAAATTTTAGGGCTTAAATTCTCAACACCTATTTTTGATGGAGCTAAAATAGAAGATATTGATGAATGGCTTGAAAAAGCGGGAATTCAACACGGTAGTAAAACTACTCTTATTGATGGAAGATCAGGTGAAAAATTCCATCAAGAAGTTACTTGCGGATATATTTATATGCTCAAACTTCACCATTTAGTTGATGATAAAATTCACGCAAGATCAATTGGACCATACTCATTAATTACACAACAACCACTTGGCGGTAAAGCACAATTCGGTGGTCAGAGGTTTGGAGAAATGGAAGTATGGGCATTAGAAGGTTACGGTGCATCTAATATTTTACAAGAGATACTTACTGTAAAAAGTGATGATGTGGCTGGCAGGTCAAAGGTTTATGAAGCAATTGTTAAAGGTGATAATTTACCTGAGCCAAATATTCCAGAGTCGTTCAATGTATTAATTAAAGAGCTTCAAGGATTGGGGCTTGATATAAAAATAAATTAATACAGAGAACTAACTTTATTACTTAGAAATTAGGAGATATAATATGGCTTATAGAGTTCAAGAAAATGCAATGAAAGAGATTAGTAAAATTACTATATCATTGGCTAGTCCTGATGATATTTTATCAAGATCTCATGGAGAAGTTACTAAACCGGAAACTATAAATTACAGGTCATTCAGACCAGAAAAAGACGGGCTGTTTTGTGAAAAAATATTTGGTCCAACAAGAGATTGGGAATGTTACTGTGGTAAGTATAAAAGAATTAGATATAGAGGAATTATTTGCGACAGATGCGGTGTTGAAGTAACTCAGAAAAGTGTAAGAAGAGAAAGAATGGGGCACATTAGCCTTGCCGTGCCTGTTGTTCACATTTGGTTTTTTAGAGCTCAACCTTCAAAAATTGGCAATATAATTGGAATTAGTTTAAAAGAATTAGAAAAGATTATTTATTACGAATCTTATGCCGTTATTAATCCCGGACCTACCGGGCTAAACAGAATGGATCTAATTTCTGAGGACCAGTACTTTGAAGTATTAAACTCACTTCCAGCTGAAAACGAAAAACTTGAAGAAAGTGATCCAAATAAATTTGTTGCTAAAATTGGTGGCGATGCTGTTAAAGAAATTTTAAGTAACACAAATGTTGCAGAACTTTCAAAAGAGTTAAGAGATCAGTTAAAAGTTGAAACTTCACAACAGAAAAAAGCTGACCTTTTAAAAAGATTAAGAATACTGGAAGCTTTTAAAGAAGAAGATGGGAAAGTTCCTAATAATCCTGAATGGATGGTGTTGGATTATATCCAGATAATTCCTCCAGAGCTTAGACCATTAGTACCATTAGAAGGTGGAAGATTTGCAACGAGTGATCTTAACGATCTATATAGAAGAGTAATAATTAGAAACAACAGATTAAAAAGATTAATTGATATAAAAGCTCCGGAAGTAATTTTAAGAAATGAAAAAAGAATGCTTCAGGAATCTGTTGATGCACTTTTTGATAACTCAAGAAGAGGAAGTGCTGTAAGAAGCGATAACAACAGACCTTTAAAATCTTTAAGTGATATGCTTAAAGGTAAACAAGGTAGATTCCGTCAAAACTTACTTGGTAAAAGAGTTGATTATTCAGGCCGTTCTGTAATTGTTGTTGGTCCAGAATTAAAATTGCACCAATGCGGATTACCAAAAGATATGGCCGTAGAATTATTTAAACCTTTTATAATTAGAAAATTAATTAGTAGGGGTTATAATAAAACTGTAAAAAGTGCAAGAAAAGTTGTTGATAGAAAAGATCCGATTATTTGGGATATTCTTGCCAAAATAATTGAAGGTCACCCAATAATGTTGAACAGAGCTCCAACACTTCACAGACTTGGCATACAGGCGTTTCAACCAATATTAATAGATGGAAGAGCAATACAGTTACATCCTATGGTTTGTACTGCATTTAACGCTGACTTTGATGGTGATCAAATGGCGGTTCATATTCCACTTTCTTACGAAGCTCAATTAGAGGCTTCATTATTAATGTTGAGTAGTCATAATATTTTATCACCACAAAATGGAAGTCCTGTTGTTGTACCAACTCAGGATATAGTGCTTGGTTGCTACTACATTACAAAATCTAGAGATGGTGAAAAAGGTGAAGGTATGAGTTTCTCATCACCTAAAGAAGTATTAATTGCATACAACAATAAAGTAATTAATCTTCATACTAAAATTAAAGTTAGAATTGATGGCGAAGTAATTGATACAACTACCGGTAGAATAATCTTTAATCAAATTGTACCTAAAGAGATGGGTTACTTTAACCAAATATTAATCAAAAAAACCTTTGGTGGTTTTATTGGTCAAATGTTTATGAAACTTGGTAATAAAGTAACTGCTAAATTTTTAGACGATCTTAAAGAACTTGGATTTAGATATTCAACTGCAGGTGGTCTTTCTGTAAGTTATGCTGACATGATTATACCTGAAGAAAAACATGAAATGATTGGTAAAGCCAATACTAAAGTAAATGGAATATTAAATGAACACGAACAAGGCGTAATTACAGACGCAGAAAGATATAATAAAATAATAGATGTTTGGACACACACTACAAATGATGTTGCCCATGTATTGATGGAAAAAATTAAAAAACATAATCACGGATTTAATTCTCTTCATATGATGGTCGACTCCGGTGCAAGAGGTTCTCAAGAACAGGTAAGACAGCTTGCCGGTATGCGTGGATTGATGATGAAACCTCAAAAATCATTATCTGGTCAGGCAGGTGAAATTATTGAGAATCCAATTGTTGCAAACTTTAAAGAAGGATTATCAGTACTTGAATATTTTATATCAACTCATGGTGCAAGAAAAGGTTTAGCTGATACAGCCCTAAAAACTGCAGATGCTGGTTACTTAACAAGAAGATTAGTTGATGTTGCTCAAGATGTTATTATTACTGAAAATGATTGCGGAACAATTTTAGGTATAGAAGTAAAAGCTATTAAAGATGTAGAACAGGAAAGAGAACCATTATCAGAAAGAGTTATTGGTCGTATTGTCCAAGAAGATGTTTATGATCCAAGAACAGATGAAGTAATTATAGAAACAGGCGAAATTATTACAGATGAAATATCTGAAAAAATTGAAGATGCAAATATAGATTCTGTTTATATCCGTACTGTATTAACTTGTGAATCTAAACAAGGTGTTTGTGCAAAATGTTATGGAAGAAATCTTACCAATGGAAAATTAGTTGAAATTGGAGAAGCTGTTGGGATTGTAGCGGCACAATCAATTGGTGAACCCGGCACACAGCTGACACTTAGAACATTCCACTTGGGAGGTACCGCATCTAGAATTGCAAGTCAATCACAGGTTGAAACTACAATTGAAGGTAAAGTTAAATTTGAACACATAAATTTTGTTGAAAAAAAAGACTTTATGGGCATGGTAAAAGTTGTAATAGGAAGAAGAGGATCAGTTGGTATTTATGATGAAAATAACAGACAAGTTAAGAATTTTGATATTCCTTATGGTGCTGAATTAATTGTTAATGACGGAGATATGGTTAAAAAAGGAAAAGCATTATTTACTCATGATCCTTATAATGCTGTTATTCTTTCTGATATACCTGGTCTGGTAAGATTTATTGATATGCAGGATGGTTCAACAATTAAACAGGTTACAGATGAACAAACTGGTCACGTACAAAAAGTTGTTGTTGAGTCAAAAGATAAATCATTAACTCCAAGTATTGCGGTTGAATCAGAAAACGGTAAAAGAAAAACTTTTAACATACCAAATGGAGCTTACCTTTCTGTTGAAGAAGGTGAAACAATTGTTGCTGGTACTATCTTGGCAAAGATTTCTAAATCAGCCACAAAGAGTAGAGATATTACTGGTGGTCTTCCAAGAGTAACAGAACTTTTTGAAGCAAGAAGCCCACAAGAATCAGCTATTGTTAGTGAGATTGAAGGTGTAGTAAAATTTGGAGCAAGAAAAAAAGGTTCCAGAGAAATTTTAGTAATTGCACCAGATAAATCTGATGAAAAGAAATATAATGTTCCTTTAGGAAGACATATTCTTGTTCAAGATGGTGATGAAATACCTGCCGGTGAAAAAATTACTGATGGACCAATTGATCCTCATGATATATTGAAAATTAAAGGTACAAGTGCAGTTCAAGAATATCTTGTAAACGAAACTCAAGATGTGTATAGGCTGCAAGGCGTTAAAATTAATGACAAACATATTGAAGTTATTGTAAGACAAATGCTTCAAAAAGTAAGAATTGTACACCCTGGAGATACAAAATTCTTGGAAGAAGATCTAGTTGGTAAAATTAAATTTTTAGAAGAAAATCAGAAAGTATCTACAATGGTATATATTGAAGATAAAGGTGATTCAAAGTTTAATGTTGGACAACTTGTAAGTAAAACTTTATTTAGAAAAAGTGTTACCGAATTGAAAGGAAAAGATAAAAATCCTCCTCTAGGTAGAGATGCTGAATCAGCAACTTTTGAAAACTTATTACTTGGTATTACACAAGCTGCTTTATCTACAGAGAGTTTTATCTCCGCAGCTTCATTCCAGGAAACTACAAAAGTATTAACAAATGCTGCAATTGCAGCAAAAGTTGATCATTTAACAGGCCTTAAAGAGAATGTTGTAATGGGTCATTTAATACCTGCTGGTACAGGAATTAAGAAATATGATAATATTATTTTCCCTTCTGATGAAGTGAAAGAAGAAGTAGAAAACGAAGAAAAAGTAGATGCGTAAGAAATAATGATTTGTAATCCGGCCCAAAGATTTTTTGGGTCGGATTTTTTGTCTTTAAACATTGAAAATAGGCAAAATATTTAAGTTAGAATCTTGACTAAATTTTCAATTAAGGCTATATTAATAGTCTGAAATTTTTTGGAAATAGCATTAAAATTTAAGGAGTAATTAGTGCCAACGATAAATCAGTTAGTTAGAAAAGGGCGTATAAATATACTTGCTAAAAAGAAAGCACCTGCCCTCGAATCTTGCCCGCAAAAGCGTGGTGTTTGTACAAGAGTGTATACTACTACACCAAAGAAACCAAACTCTG
>PFGS01000257.1:0-2749 GCA_002783525.1 Ignavibacteriales bacterium CG12_big_fil_rev_8_21_14_0_65_30_8
TTATTCCTGATATAATTCTTTCTGCTGATTTAGGTTGGAGTTTAACAACTGACTGGTCAGAAAAATATATGTCAAAAATGGAAACAGGCGGAAATCATGGTTGGGATAATAATTATACTGATATGCACGGTATCTTTTTTGCAATGGGACCAAACTTTAAAAAAGGTTATAAAACCGGAACAATAAATAATATTGATATATATCCTCTTATGTGTAAGATATTTAATATTTCACCCCGATCAAATGTTGACGGTAAAATTGAAAATATTGAACAGGTACTAATTAACCGTTAAACTTTATGGATTTATTAAATATTGACTACGAAAAATACTCTCTTAAAAATGGATTAAATGTAATTCTTTATCAGAAAAAGGATCTGCCTGTTATAGCCGTAAACATTTGGTATAAAGTAGGTTCTGCAAATGAAGTTAAAGGAAAAACCGGAATTGCTCATCTTTTTGAACATATGATGTTCCAGGGTTCCAAACACGTTGCTAAAGAAAAACATTTTAATTTTATTCAAGAAGCCGGCGGAACACTTAATGCTTCAACTAGTTTTGACAGAACAAACTATTATGAAAAACTACCTTCAAATTATTTAGAACTTGCACTTTGGCTTGAATCGGATAGAATGGGATTTTTTCTGCCAGCATTGGATGAGATAAAACTTGAAAATCAAAGAGAAGTTGTCAGCAACGAAAGACTTCAAAGATATGATAATCAGCCTTATGGATTAGCTTGGGAAACAATAATTACAAATCTCTTCCCTAAAAATCATCCTTACAGCTGGCCTACAATTGGATTTATGAATGACATTAAATCCTACACTTTAAATGATGTTTCAAATTTTTTTAAATCCTATTACTCCCCCAGTAATGCAACATTAGTTATTGCCGGAGATTTTGAAACTGATAAAACAAAGGAATTAATTAATAAATATTTTTCTGAAATAAAGAGAACCGATATAAAACAAACACCATCTTTTAAAAAATTTAAACTAAAAGAAAATATTTCTATCCACAGAAAAGAAAAGGTTCAATTAGAGAGGATCTATTTGGTGTGGCCAACAGGCAAAGTATTTACTGAAGATGATGCAAAAATAGATATACTTGGTGATATTTTAGCCGGTTCAAAAACAGCAAGATTAAATGAGCAGTTAGTTCATAAATTAGAAATTGTCCAAGACATACAGGCTTTTCAAATATCGGGCAAATACGGCGGTGCTTTTTTAATAAGTGCTACAGTTAAACCTGGAGTAAAAGTAGATAAAATTAGAAAAGAAATTTTTAAAGGAATAAATAAATTAATAGCTGATGGACCAAGCGAAAAAGAATTACTAAAATCAAAAAACGGAATAAGATCTCAATTTATATATTCACTTCAAAATATTGATACATTGGCCGATCAATTAAATAACTACAATTATTATCTGAATGAACCTAATTCATTTTCTTATGATCTGAATAGATATACTTCTGTTAGCAAAAGAGATATAATTAATGTTGCAGAAAAATATTTACAAAGTCCTCATCTTGAATTGATAATTTTACCTGAATAAAAATGACAAAATTAAATAGAGAATTTATTCCAAAACCGTTTGTAAAAGGAAGCTTTTCTCTTCCTAAAATAGAAGAATTCGAGACTTCAAATTCTTACAAAATTATTTTTATACATAAAAAGAATTTACCAATAATAAGATTTTCATATGTTTTAGAACTAGGCAGCAGATTTGATCCCGCTAACAAAAAAGGACTTGCAAATTTATTTGGGATGATTCTTGATGAAGGTGCAGGCGGATTAAATTCATTGGAACTAAAAGAAGAGTTTCAACTGCTTGGCACAAATTTTTCACTAAATACCACAAAAGATTCAATATCTTTTTCATTTTTAAGTTTGAAGGAAAATTTTGGCAGATCACTTGATCTTGTTAACTTAATTTTAAATGAACCTAACTTTAGTGACAAAGATTTTGAAAGAGAAAAAAGAAAAGTTTTAACAAGTCACCAACAAATACAGGACTCAGCAGATATAATTGCAGATATTTGTTTTGATTCACTTGTATTTAAAAATAATAATTATGCTTTCCCCTCAATCGGGGTTAAAGAACACATAGAAAAATTAACCTTAACCGATCTAAAAAAATATTTTAAGAACAAATTTAAAAAAACGATCCCATACTTAATTATAGTCGGTGATATAGAAAGAGATGAATTGTTAAATTCAGTTGAAAACAAATTCTTATCAATTAAAGGACCCAATGAAGCTGTTAACAAATCTAATATTTTGGAATTAAAGAAAACACAAATATATATTGTAAATAAAAAAGGTTCTGTGCAAAGTGAAATTAAGATAGGCCATTTAAATAATAAAAGAAGTGAAAGAGATTTTTATTCAAAAGTTCTTTTAAATACAATATTTGGTGGACAATTTTCGAGCAGATTGAACCATAATTTAAGAGAGCAAAAAGGATATACCTACGGCATCCATTCAGGTTTTTACTATTATAAAGATGCTACTGCTTTTAATATTTCTACTTCTGTTTCATCTGAAAACACAGGCAATGCCATAAAAGAAATTATTAGTGAAATGAATAAAATTGAAGATGGAGTTACAACTGAAGAACTCAAATTTGCAAAATCATCAATTTGTAAAAGGTTTCCGTTAAATTTTGAAACTTATGGACAAATTGCATCAAATGTTTCAAACAAAATAAAGCATAATCTTCCAAATAATTATTTTAATGATTATT
>PFGS01000257.1:2776-5207 GCA_002783525.1 Ignavibacteriales bacterium CG12_big_fil_rev_8_21_14_0_65_30_8
AAATATTCATCCAAATAAATCAATTATTTTAGTTGTAGGCGATAAAGAAAAAATAGAGAAGCAATTGGTCGATCTGAATTTTGGAGAAATTATTAAAGTGGGAATATTCGGAAATAAGTTATAAATAGTAGTCTTTTCTTAGAACGTTACAAATCTATACCCCAATTTACTATACATTTTTAGATCAGGAATTACTTTAATAAAATTATCAGTGCTTAAAACAATACTCAATGTATCTTTTGGATTACAGTTTAGTATATAAGAGCCAAATATTTTATTAAAATCAGTTTTGTAATTATTTGTTAAATTAATAGGAGAAGTATTATCAATTGTTCTTAATTTATTTTTTTTGAACTCATTTTTTATTTTGCTACTAGGTATAAATTCTTCTGGAAAGTAAACTAATTTTATATTTGGAAAAGCTTTTAGAATAGAATTTATCCCTTCTTCTAATCTATTTTTGCTAAAATTATTTCTTATCTCAAAATTTAATTCATCAATATTATCATCAATAATTAATCCATAACCGGATTTAATATTATTTATTTCATCAGCTAATTTTATGTTATTGCTTGAAGGTGAAAATAAATAGATAATGTCTTTATTCAGATCAAAGAATTGATTCTTTAAGTCCTCATCAATTTTACTTGGTAATATAACTATCAGATTTATGCTGCCGGCCAAATGGGTTATACCTTTATCATAATTCAAAAGCGCTGAAAGGTATAATTCATCGGCATTCATGATTTTCAGCAAAGAAGATTCATCATCTTTATTTTCTATTGATACAATATTTAATTTAGTGCTAGAAAATTTTTGATAGACTTCTTTGATTATAAAAATATTTGGCAGATCATAGGGAATATCAATTTTGTAAATATACAGGTCAGATTTTTTATTAGCTTTTGTTCTATGTATCCAACTATCGTTTATATTAAAATTTTTTAATGCAGATAAAAATAAAGAATCAGTAACAGCTTTAGTTATTTTACTATCATATTCTTTTGGGGAAATAATTTTATTTTCTGTGTTAAATCTGCCTATTAATAGATTTGCAATTAAAAATACAACCGCAATAGTAAAGAGAATTTGAATAACTATATTTTTATTTATCTTTTTTTGCATCAAAAGTAAAAATCAATTATTTATTTTGAATTGTGGTTTTCTTTTTTCTAAAAAGGCAGAGGTTCCTTCTTTGAAATCTTCTGTAATGCAGCATAATGCAAAAACACTTGCTTCATAATTTTGTCCTTCTCTGTCAGAAACTTCATCAACAATATTGATTGCTTTTTTTGCCATTCTAACAGCAAACTGTCCTTTAGTACAAATTTTCTGTGCCATTTCTTTAGCTTTTGCTAACAATTCACTTTGTAGATAAACTTTATTTACCAAACCTATTTTAAGTGCTTCTTCTGCTTTTATCATATCTCCTGTTAAAATGTATTCTGCTGATCTTCCTGAATTGATTAATCTTGTTAATCTTTGTGTGCCTCCATAACCCGGAATTATTCCTAAATTTACTTCCGGCTGACCAAAGACTGCATTATCAGATGCAAGACGAATGTTACAGGCCAAAGCAATTTCACATCCTCCGCCCAGTGCATAGCCATTAACTGCAGCAATAACAGGTTTTTCAATAGTTTCTATTTTGCTAAAAACTTTCTGGCCTTTTTCTGAAAATATTTTTGCTGTTTTTTCATCAAGCTTATTTAACTCTGAAATATCTGCACCGGCAACAAAAGCTTTTTCTCCGCTCCCGGTTAAAATTATTACAAAAACATTTTCATCTTCATTTAATTCAGAAAATGCTTTATCTAATTCGTTTATAGTTTCAGAGTTTAATGCATTTAATTTTTCAGGTCTGTTTACAGTAACAACAGCAATATTATTTTCGGCTTCTACTAATAAATTATTAAAATTCATTTTATCTCCCTTTATTATTTATCTTTACTTTTAATTTCAGGTTTTATTATTTCTGTCCCAACTCCATGCTTATAAACTAATTTACCACCGTGATCACCAACTTGATATACAAAATAATACCCTACTAGAGCTAGTAATACAAAAATATATTTAAATGTAATAGTAAATTTTTTCTTCAATACAAGTACAGTTCTTATAACTAACAATCCTGCAAAATACCACAAAGTTATGTTAGCAAATTCTTCGTGTTCACCGATCAATTTGAAAGGAATTCTTGCACCTGCATCCTCCCATTTGCTTGCAATTTCTTCAGCTTGATGACCTGTTAAAACTGCAAATAATGTTGTAACTACACCTAAAATTATTGTAATTTGAGCAGCCTTTGAAAAGGCTTCTTTCTTTGTAATTGCAGATAGTATTTCTAAAACAACATAAACAAGTAATAAAACTATTGGGAAATGAATAATTTTAGGATGCAGACCAGCTAAAAATTCCATAAAAAACCTCA
>PFGS01000296.1:0-1240 GCA_002783525.1 Ignavibacteriales bacterium CG12_big_fil_rev_8_21_14_0_65_30_8
GCTTGAAAGAATTGCAATGCACGTAAGCGGGCTTGGCGGTATAGCAAATGATATTGGATTTGCATTGCCGGCATCTGCTTATGGAAGATTGAGAACACTAGTTATTAATAGTCTTGCTTTATTATGCGGCTCAAGATTTGGAAGAGGATTATTTGTTTACGGCGGTGTAAGGTTTGATTTTAATGATGAAAATTTAGAACAAATAAAGAACAATTTAGAAATAGTAAAGAAAGATATTTCAGTCATAAATGATTTCTTATTTTCTTCTACTGGGGCTCTTATAAGATTTGAAAATACCGGAGTAGTTTCAAAAGATTTTGCCGAAAAAATTGGACTTGTTGGAACTGCGGCAAGATCGAGCGGTATTGAGCTGGATACAAGGATACATTTTCCATACGGAGCATACCGGTATTTTCCGGTATCACCGATCACATTATCTACCGGGGATGTATTTGCACGTGCGCGGCTGCGTGCGCTTGAAGTTGATGAATCGCTTCGTTTTATATTCGATCAGCTTGAGAATCTTCCAGAAGGTAAAATAGCTTCTGATGTAAACGAGCTAAAAATAAATTCCGGAGTTATTTCAGTTGTTGAAGGATGGCGGGGAGAGATAGTCCACTCTGCTTTTACAGATGATGAAGGAAAGATTATTCAATACAAAATAAAAGATCCTTCATTTAATAACTGGTATGGTTTAAGTTTAGCTTTACGTAAAACTGCTATTTCAGATTTCCCGTTATGCAATAAAAGTTTTGATTTATCTTATGCCGGACACGATTTATAGAAATTTAATTTTTAGATATTACTTATGATTGACGCAATAAAACTCAGAATACTTCAAAGAGATTCAGTTATTCAAGATGTAAGTGGCGCTTCACTGCCGAAATTATTCCGCGGGTTACCAGTTTTAGAAGATAAACCTTGCTTGGATGACTGCCGAAAATGTGCAGAGGTATGTCCTACTGGAGCAATAAAATTAGATCCATTAGAAATAGATTTAGGCTTGTGCTTATTCTGTCCTTTGTGTGAGGAAGTTTGTCCGGAAAAAATAATTCACTATACAAATAACATTAATTTAGCCGTTGATAAAAAGGAAAAGCTAATAATTACTAAAGAAACAAAAAGTATTGCACCGGAAAAAGCATCAGAAAAAATCAGAAAATATTTTGGAAGATCCTTAAAGCTAAGACAGATTTCTGCCGGCGGGTGCAATGGCTGTGAGCTTGAATTAAATGCACTA
>PFGS01000296.1:1253-12170 GCA_002783525.1 Ignavibacteriales bacterium CG12_big_fil_rev_8_21_14_0_65_30_8
GTTGCATCACCGCGGCACGCAGATGGAATAGTAATTACCGGTCCAATTACTAAAAATATAGCTAATGCGGTTCAAATTTGTTATGATGCAGTTCCTAATCCAAAGATAATAATTCTCTTTGGTGCTTGTGCAATTTCCGGTGGAATATTTAAAGATTCAGAAGAAACAAATAGAAAATTTCTGGAACAAAACAAAATAGATTTATTCATTCCAGGAAGTCCGCCGCATCCGCTTACACTTATAAACGGATTGTTGGATTGGTTAGATAAAAAGGGATAATACGAAAGTTTATCAAAAAAAATATTTATATACGTAAAGAGTAAACCGAACATCTTAATAATCTATATTGTAAAACTTTTTTATTTACACTATATTTGGAACCAAAAAACTGCGCCCGTAGCTCAACTGGATAGAGCGTTTGACTACGGATCAAAAGGTTGAGGGTTCGAATCCTTCCGGGCGTACTTAGTTATCCTCTCAATAGAGAGGATTTTTTATTTAAACTTTAATCTATGTTTTCAAAAAAAATATACGACTTTATGTTCACTGCACTGCAAGAAGCAGAACATGCATTTGCTCAAAAAGAAGTCCCGGTTGGCGCTGTAATAACTCACAAAAACAAAATTATCGGGAAAGGCTATAACCAAGTTGAAAGTTTAAAAGACCCAACAGCACACGCTGAAATGATTGCAATTACATCTGCTGCAAATTATTTGCGTAACTGGAGATTGGATGAATGTGATCTTTATGTAACTTTAGAACCTTGTATTATGTGCACCGGAGCAATTTTAAATTCCAGAATAAAAAATTTATACTTTTCAACATTTGATCCTAAATTTGGCGCTTGTGGTTCAGTATATAATTTAACAGAAGAAAAAAGATACATCAACACATTAAAAGTTTATTCAGGGATTTATGAGTCAGAAAGTAAAGATCTTCTGGAAAAATTTTTCAAAAAGTTACGAAAAACTTAATATAATAATTATTAGTTTAGATACTTAAAAAATATTTACATTTAAAAAATGAGATGATAATGAGGATATTATTGTTTGGTATGCCTGGAGTTGGAAAAGGTACTCAGGCTAAGATATTGTCGTCAAAATTAAATATCCCTCATATTTCTACAGGGGAAATTTTAAGACAAGCTGTTAGAGATGAAACGGAACTTGGTAAAAAAGCCAAAGAAATAATGAATGAAGGGGAATTAGTGCCTGATTCAGTTATGATAGGCATTATAAAAGAAACATTTTCACAACCCAGATGTAAAGATGGTTTTATTTTAGATGGCTTTCCAAGAACAAAAATTCAAGCTGAAGAATTGGATGAATTAATAGACGAACTAAAACTATCCAATGTTGTAGTGTTGTCTATAACCGCACCGGTATCCGAAATTTTAAAGAGGCTAACTGATAGATTAGCCTGTAAAAATTGTAAAAGTATTTTTACAAGAAGTAAAATTGAAGGTTTGAAATCTTGTCCGAAGTGTAATGCTGAAAACAGCTTTTACCAAAGGAAAGATGATACAGAAGATGTTATTAAAAATAGGATAGAAATTTTTAATAATGTTACAAAAGCAGTTTTAGAATACTATAGAGATAAAAGAGAAGTAATTACTATTGACGGTAATGATACAGTTGAAAATGTTAATAAAGAAATATTGGATACTCTGTCTTTAAAATATGACAAGATAAAAAATTAGATCTTGTAATCTACGGCTATACCATCAATTAATTTGATAACTTTTGCATTAATTTTTTTTACCATATCATAATCGTGAGTAGTTATTAATACAGATGTACCTCTGTTATTAATATTTTTTATTAGCTCCATAATTTCTTCCGATGTTTCTGGATCTAAATTGCCCGTGGGCTCATCAGCCAAAAACAAAATTGGCTCTTTTATCATTGCCCTTGCAATTCCAACTCTTTGCTGTTCTCCTCCTGAAAGTTCATTTGGCATACCAAATCTTCTGTGTATTAAGCCAACATCTGTAAGAACATCATTTATCTTCTGCTTAATTAATCTTTTGGGTGTTCCTATAGATTCTAAAATAAAAGAAAGATTTTCATATATATTTCTATCAGAAAGTAACTTAAAATCTTGGAATACAACACCCAGTTTTTTCCTTAATTCAGGTAACATTCGTGGTTTAATTGTAGTTGAACTAAATTCACCAATATCAACGGTACCGGAATCAGGTAGAATATTCATATAAACCATTTGCATAAGTGTAGATTTACCTGCTCCACTTTTACCGATTATAAAAGTGAAATCTCCAGGTAAAAGATTAAATGTAAGGTCTTTAAATATTAATTCTGAATTGTAACCATATTGTACATGATTAAAAGAAAGCATTCTATCATCTCATTTTTTTAACAACAAATTGAACTCTGTTTGAATTTTCAGTAGCGTCTTTAAATGTAAAAGCATCATAACAATGTAAAACAAATAATTCATTTTTTTGTAGTAGCTTAAAGTAATCAATAAATGGGTATATCTTTTGTCTGTGCACTTCCGTAAATGTTTTATCCTTTAACTTTATTTCAAAAGAATTTTTATGAATTCTTTTTTTAGGATCATATGAAGTTGTATGTTTATAAGTTATACCTTTATACTTCCCTTCTCTTATTGGTTCTTTAATATGAATCCTACTGTTATTTTCCAAACTAACATCAAAAGTAAATATACCTTTATCTGAAAGCAAATTATTGATATTTGCAAACAATTTATTTACATCTTTTTTTATTAATAAATAGTTTACACTGTCAAAACAGCTAAAAATTAAATTAAATGAATTTTTGAAAGGAAGTGATATCATATTGCATAGAACTTTTTTAATTGATTTATCGGCAGATGAATTTAACATTGAAAATGATAAATCTGTAGCAATTATGTTTTTATATTTTTTATTGTAGAATTTTGCTAATGTACAGTTACCTGCAGCAAGTTCAAGAACAAATGCATCTCTTTTAATAAAATTTTTAGAAATAAGGAAAAGATAATCAGCCCAATATTCATAGCTGATTTTTCTCATTAAGTGAGGATATATTTTTGAAACTAACGAATAATTCTCGCTTCTGATTGGCATTTACTTTTTTCTATTTTTTGCTATTTCTTCTGCAAAATAAAAAGCTTCAATCATACTTGATTCATTTGCAATAAATTTTCCGGAAATGTCAAACGCAGTTCCGTGATCTGGAGAAGTCCTAATTATAGGCAAACCTGCAGTAAAGTTTACACCTTGACCTGAGTTTAACATTTTGAAAGGAATTAGAACTTGATCGTGATACATTCCAATTACCAAATCAAATTTTCTGTAACTGTGTTTTGCAAAAAATGCATCTGAAGAAAAAGGACCACTTAAATATTTTTTGAATTTGTTTTTATTAATTGCAGGTATAATTATGTTCTCTTCTTCAATACCAATTATTCCCCCCTCGCCTGCGTGTGGATTTAATCCCAATACGGCAATTTTTGGTTCCTTTATTTTAAAATCTTTTTTTAATGCTTTGATAATAATTTCAAAAGTTGATGATAATTTTTTTGCGGTTAACTCTTTTATAATTTTATTGATTGGAGTATGAATTGTCACTAAAGCTGACTTCATTTTTTTAGACAGGAATACCATCGAAAAGTTTTTTGCTTTACTCCAATCAGCTAACATTTCCGTATGTCCTGGATATTTAATACCTGCTAAAGCTATTGCTTTTTTTGAAATAGGTGCAGTTATCATAGCAACTGATCTTTTCTTTTTTAAGAGTTCAAAAGCAAGTCTAATTGAATTAAATGAAGTTAACCCTGAAGCAGCAGTAGTTTTTGAATATTCAATTTTAATATCATTTAGTTTTAGAATATAAATTCTTTTGGTTAAATTTTTAGGCAACTTATCAACAATTGCAAAAGGAAATTTAGTCTTTAACTTTTTTGATACTTGGTTAAAAACATTTTCAGGTGTGATAAAAATAAATTTATGATTTGTAGAATTGTAGAGTCTCTTAATTGATTTGATTACAATTTCCGGTCCTATACCGTTTACATCACCACATGTAAATATAAAATTGCTCATTAACCTGTTATTAGTGAAAAATCTCCAATACCATATTTATCAATAAAAACGAATTCTTTTTTAGAATTATTATAAATCCATATCTCGGTTACTTGCCCGTAAGTATTTGAAGTTCTTTTTATCTCATTAGGTTTACCGTATTTGATATAAATTTTTCCTCTATCAGTTGTGGCACCGCTTTTACGGGAAATTGGCATAAAATGAATAGTAGAATAATCTATTCGTTCGTAATACTCTTTCATAATAGGATTAAAAGTAGTATTTGATGTCGGGTCAAATTTTTTCCAATACTTTTGAAGTAATTTTGAATACTGAAAGGAATCATTATCTAATATTTTATCAATTACAGAGTCTTCTTCAATAAAATTAAGATATTTAATTGCATGTTCAGGATTACGAAGAGAAAATGGTTTATCAAACCATATCACTCTTTTAATAAAAGTTGTATAATTCTTAAAATCAGAATTATTTGAAACTACTAACTTAAATGCTCCTTCAGAGAGTTTCTCATCAAAATTTTCTAAAATATAAAATCTTGAATTAGAAATATCATCATCTTTTAGAAGTACTATTTTATCATTACAATATTTTATATTGATAGTTGCATCAAAATAATTTGTAATGCTTGAATTATATAGTGTATCATTATTGCTTATTATTTTTACAAATAGTTCATCATTATCTAAATCATTTGACGGTAACAATAAAGTATACTTACTTTCACTAAATGGTATGTCACCACCATAATTTGCTATTTCATATGCATCAACATCATCACATTCAACTAAATTATTTTTTACAATAATTGGGGTTGAGAATAACTTATCACCATTGTCTATTAAATTAATTTGCTTACCTTTAATTGCCCTTTCATTATTTAGGTCAGTAAATGTTGGTATTATTCTTTTGATATTATTACCAAAATCAATTTGTATTACTCCTTCGACATAATCGTCCATAGATTTTGTTTTTTCGTATGAATCTACTTCTACAAACTTCTCATCATATTTTCTCTGAACTATATTTTGTTTTTCATCTAAAAATTCTAGTGATACTGTAAAATTAGCTTTGTAAACTTCATTGTCCTTTTGAAAGATAAGCCTGTTAGCAGGTACTTTATATATAAAATAATTTTGATTGTTATCCTGATTCGAAGTTATTAATTCGGAAAAGAATATTTTATCAAAAAGGAGAGGTAATGGACCTTTGATAGGTCTATTTCTTCTATTTACCTGTGAAAATAGTAAAGCTGATAATAAGAGTATAAAAATTGGAATCTTTTTCATTATAAATTTTATTGATGATAGATTATTTATTGCAATATAATCAATTATGAAAGGAAATTTAAGGATTTACAATTATAGAAAAACAAAAAAATATAATTAGCTATTCATATTTAGTAAAAACTCTTTGTTATTTTTTGTCCCCCTCATTTTATCTAAAAGAAAATCCATTGCTTCAACCGGACTAAATTCACTCAATATCTTTCTCAAAATCCAAATTTTGGCTAAATCATCTTCTTTCATTAATAATTCTTCTCTTCTTGTTCCGGATCTATTTACATCAATAGCAGGGAAAATTCTTCTATCACTTAAATCTCTGTTTAACACTAATTCCATATTACCAGTACCTTTAAATTCTTCAAAGATAACATCATCCATTCTACTACCTGTATCTATCAGAGCAGTAGCAATAATTGTTAAACTTCCTCCATCTTCAATATTTCTAGCGGCCCCAAAAAATCTTTTTGGCTTATGAAGAGCATTTGAATCAACACCACCTGATAGTATTCTACCACTATGAGGAACAACTATATTATGAGCTCTTGCCAATCTTGTAATACTATCTAAAAGAATTACAACATCTTCTCCGGCTTCAACAAGTCTTTTGGCTTTTTCAATTACCATATCTGCAACCTGTACATGTCGCTCGGCAGGTTCATCAAATGTTGAACTTATAACTTCACCTTTAACTAATCTCTGCATATCAGTTACTTCTTCCGGACGTTCATCAATTAACAAAATCAATAATTTAACTTCAGGATTATTTCTTACAATAGAGTTTGCAATTTTTTGTAGAAGAATTGTTTTTCCACTTTTGGGAGGTGAAACTATCAATCCTCTCTGTCCCTTTCCTATTGGTGAAAGTAAATCCATAATTCTCATTGAGTATTCACCCGGTGCAGATTCAAGTGAAAGTCTTTTGGTTGGATAAACAGGAAGTAAATTATCAAAAAGAGTACGACCTCTTATTTTTTCAGGAGATATTCCGTTTACTGCTTCAACTCTAAGTAAAGCAAAAAATCTTTCTCCGTCTTTTGGTGGTCTTACCTGCCCGCTTACAAAATCACCAGTTCTTAAGCTGAATTTTTTAATTTGAGAAGGAGAAACATAGATATCATCAGGGGAGGGTAAATAATTATAATCTGCTGAACGTAAAAATCCATAGCCATCAGGCAAAACTTCCAGCACACCTTTTGAAAATGTTGCACCGTCTTTTGAAGTCTGGGCCTCTAAAATTTTAAATATCAAATCTTGCTTCCTTAAGTCGGCATATTCGGCAATTTTTAGTTCTTGGGCGATCGCATTTAGTTCAACGATCTTTTTAGATTTGAGTTCTGAAATATCCATTAGTTTTCTCTTCCTTAATTTTTTTATTTAAAATTTATTAATGATTGGTTTATGAAACAATTTTTTTTGAATTTTATTCGGGTTTATTTAGCAGAATCGGAGTTATTTACTTTATCTATTTAAAAATTATAATAACGATTGGATTTAGTGGACTGTCCGAAAATTACATTATCTCAGCAGAAATGTCAAGTTTATTTTTAGAACAGCAAAAAATAACTCAATAAATTTAATCCTAAATAATAAAATATTTATTGAGAATATCTTAATTTTATAATTATATTTTGTAATAAATTAAAATTCACTACTATGTCTCTAACAGTAAAAAGGAACACGGTCCGATTTTATCCCGACCCCAAAAGGATTATAGCAAGATTTTATCTACCGGGCGGTGAAAAATATGCCGCTATAATAATTAAAAACGTATTAAAGCTTTCCGAAGAAGAAACAAATAACCTTTTAGATCAAATACTAAGAGATTTCTCCAAACGCCATCGCAATATTTCTAAAATCTTTGATAATAATTTTATAAAAGTATTAGATATAATAAAACAATTTGAGGACGAGCCACTTTCTCTTCCATTAAAGAAAAAATTACTTATCGGATCTTATTTTACACAAGAATATTCAATAGAATCTGCTGCCTTTTTTAATCCTTCCATATTTGAGGACCCTGACCAATCTGATTTGGAAGAAGGTAAAAAAAGAATAATAATGAGCTTCAGAGCAACAGGTGAAGGACATATTTCATCAATTGTATTTAGAAGTGGAATAATTGATAAAGAGAATAATATAAAGTTTGATAAAATAGGTAATCTTGTAGATGTACCGGAAATAGTAAAACGTTATGTCTACAATAAAAAAAGATTTTGTAAAAAACTTGAAGAGATGAAAAATAACGGCTATATCTTAGATATGGTTATGGATAAACTGAAAGATGAATTTATTTATGGAGAACTTATAGGTATTGTTAATGAAATATTAAAAGATAAAAGTTTAACAATAATTGATAAAGAAGAATTAAAAAGAATAACCTGGGTCGCTACTTCACATTATGAAACAATATTTTCTTTAGACACAGATATATCTGAAAGAGTAATATTTCCTGTCTCCTATTCAGAGACAAACGGTATTGAAGATGCTAGATTTGTAAGATTTATTGATGATGACGGAAGTGTTACTTATTATGCGACATACACAGCATATAACGGTCACACAATCCTTCCCAATCTTTTGGAAACAAAAGATTTTTATCATTTTAAGATAAAACCTCTTTATGGCACACATGTTCAAAATAAAGGAATGGCACTTTTCCCCCGTAAAATAAATGGTAAATATGCTATGATCTCCCGTTACGATGGTTTTAGTAATTTTATTATGTTTTCTGAAAATATAAATGTTTGGGAAAATGTTAAAAAAATACAAGATCCTATTTATCCGTGGGAATTTATAAAAATTGGTAATGCAGGTTCTCCAATAGAGACTGAGAAAGGTTGGTTACTGCTAACTCATAGTGTAGGTCCTATGAGGAAATACACCCTTGGAGCAATACTACTTGATTTAGAAGATCCTACGAAAGTAATTGCCAGATTAAAAGAACCTTTACTTGCTCCAAATGAAGAAGAAAGAGACGGATATGTACCAAACGTTGTTTATTCTTGCGGTTCCATAATTTTGAATGATGAATTAATAATACCTTATGGCATGTCTGATTATGCTTCAACATATGCAACTATCCCATTAGAAGAATTGTTCAATGAATTGCTGTATAAATAAAAAGTAAAAAAGTCTAGATAGGCTAATTAATGATGAGCTAAATCTTTTTCCAAAGCTTTAAGAATTTTTAGGTGAGCTATTAAATAGGCGAGCGTACTTTCCGCTCCTTGATTTCTATTTGCACCATAGCTCTCGAGTCCATCTGAACAGCCTCCTGTTTCAAAATTATAAAGCGGGATCCCTAATTCATTTTCACCTAGAAACCACAAATAAGATTTATACATTTTTTCCAGATAATCTTTATCTTTTGTAACCTTATAAGCCTGATTCAATAATAGAACCATTGAACTTGCATTTACAGGTTGTTGTGCAAATAAAGATGGTAATTTACCTTTTTCATACCATCCATTATTACCAATAATTGAGAGATAATTATTCTTAAATTTTATCTTTACTAAAAAATTTAATAATTCTTGAGCTGTAAGTAATATATTTTTATCCTTCAATAATTTATATGAATAAAACAAAGCTAATGGAACATTACCATTTGCATAAGTTAATTTATTTTCAAACCAATACCACTCAGCACTTTTGAAATCATTTACTCTATTAACAATTTTATTTGTTAAATCTTTAAGAAGATTCATCATTTTTTCATCACTCGGATAGCGTTTCAAATAATGATATAATCCACTAATTGTAAATGCAATACTTCTTACTTCTTTTAATTTTATAAAATTAGGAAGTGCTTTACTCAAAATTTCAAATGATAATTGTGAATAGCCTGAATTTGCAGGATAGCGTAATAGATATCCCAATGCCCAGACAGTTCTTCCAAAAGAATCCTCTGTACCATTTTCATCAAGAAAATTACCATTAAAACTTAAATGGTTTCTAAATGTACCATCATCATTCTGCATATAGTTTATAAAACTTAGATAAGTAGGCAATAATTCCAGTGCTTTATTATCTTTCAATTGATTCCATGCCATGACTGTCATCAATAAAGCTCTTGAATTGTCATCCAGACAAAAGCCTTCTTTTAAATTTGGGATGTTATACACAGCGTGTTGAATTATTCCAGTTTTAAAAGTTAACCTATCAATATGTTTTAATGTGAAGTGTGGCATTGTAAGTGGATTTATTATATGCTCTTCGTTAATTATAGCTTTTTTATTTTTTTCTAAAACATCAGAAATAAGTACAATATATTGTTTACCTATCTCTGACCATATATTCTTTCTTCCATAGTCGTATGCTTTTTTTCTCAAAGAATTTAATTCATTAGTATTATCAAGAAGATTATTTAATATATTAGATAAAGTCTGATAATCACCAAAATTAAAAAGCACTCCTCTTCCTTTTGCCAATAATTCTTCTGCGTGCCAATATGGAGTTGAAATTACGGCAGCACCTGCTCCTACAGCATATGCCAAAGAACCGCTTGTCATTTGTTCTTTATTTAAATATGGGGTTATGTATATATCAGCTGCAGATAAATAATTGAATAGTTCCTCATCACTTACAAAATGATCGTAAAAATATACGTACTTTCTTAAAGAATATTTTTCTACTAATCCGTGTAAATATGTTCTGTATTCTTCACCTGATTCTTTTACAACATTTGGATGTGTTTTTCCTAAAATAATATAAATAACATTTTTATGTTTCTTTACAACTTCAACAAGTGATTTAAGAGCAATTTCAATTCCTTTATTCCTATTCAGTAAACCGAAGGTAAGCAATACTTTCTTTCCTTTTAGGTTATATTTACTTTTTGTTAATCTACGATTTACAAATTTAAAATCCGGTACGCCGTGTTCAATTTTTGTTATTTTTCCTTTTGGTACATCATAAATAGTATTTAGTAATTTTACAGCCAGTTTACTCATCACAACAACTTTATCTGCATTTCTGCTCAACTTTTGAATAATAGCTTTTTGCGTATAGGAAGGTTCTTTAAGAACTGTATGAAAGACAACAATTATAGGAATGTTTAGATTTCGTGTAAGAGATAAAATATATGTTCCACTTTCCCCTCCGAAAATTCCAAACTCGTGTTGTATGATACACAGATTTGCATGGCTATAGTTTATATATTTTGCCGCTTTAATATAATCTAACTGATAATCCTGGCGTATTGTATTTTTAACTATTTCAGGATAATTGAAATTATTGCTGTATTTTTCTAGTGCTATAACATAAGCACTTTTATTAAAATCATCTTTAATATCAGCTTTGAGTATTGCATTTAAGAGATTGTTTGAAAATGTAGCAATACCACACTTTCTAGGGAGAAAAGTAGAAACGCAAGCAATTTTAATTTCTTTCATATTGCTCCTATTTCTATAAAGTATTATGGGAGTAATAAACTTTACATTACAAAAATACAAAAAATAAGATTAACATTAAGAGTAATGGTAAGAGTAACTTAACCTTAATTAGTAGGTTGAAGTATACTTTTTATATCCCCTAAGAGATACATACTTCCTATTATGACAAGGCAGT
>PFGS01000296.1:12233-12375 GCA_002783525.1 Ignavibacteriales bacterium CG12_big_fil_rev_8_21_14_0_65_30_8
TACTTTCTATATTTTGCTTTGTTTTAAAACCTGGCAGATGGCTTGTGATAGGCTCTGATGGTGTATTGGCATTCATTTGGGCTACATCAGCAGATCTTTGATGAATAGAAGAAGCACTACCACCACTATTTCTTTGCGCAGC
>PFGS01000225.1 GCA_002783525.1 Ignavibacteriales bacterium CG12_big_fil_rev_8_21_14_0_65_30_8
AATGGTTTTAATGATCCTAAATATAGGCCGTGTCCATTATTAAAAAAGATGGTAGCTGCGAAAAAATTAGGAAGAAAATCTGGGGAAGGATTTTTCAAGTATGATAAATAATTCTTCTAATTAGTACAACTTAATTTTAATGCAAAATAAAAACAGCTCTTCAGGGTATATTCTTCTTAAAAATCTAAGATCACTTAACCTAAGATTCAAAGAAAAGCTTACTAAATTTTCTATGCCTGATTATACTGTATTTAGCTTTTATGCTGTGCTAATAGGTATAATAGCAGGCCTTGGTGCAGTACTTTTTCACGATTCTTTGGATCTATTAAATAAATTTTTCTTTGAACAAACAGCTACAGGACTATACTTCTTAGGGGCAACTTTTGTAATAATTCTACCTGCTTTTGGAATGTTCATTCAAAGTATGATGATAAAGGGTTTTCCTAAAGTTTCAAAAAGAAAAGGCGTTTCTGATGTTATAAAATCTTTATCCATTAGAGGTGGTTATATACCATTTAGGACAACTGTTTTTCATTTTATTGCACCTGCTATTTGTATAGGAAGTGGTGGTACATTAGGACCAGAGGGACCTGCTGCTCAAATTGGAGCTGGAATTGCAAGTAGGATGGCTAAGTTCTTTGGTTTATCATCTTCTCAAATTAGAATCTTTACAGCAGCTGGTACAGCAGCAGCTATTTCTGCAATATTTAATTCACCATTAGGCGGAGTATTTTTTGCATTAGAAATTATTTTATTAAACGATTTTCAATCACCTACATTCTCAGCATTAATTTTAGCATCTGTTACAGGCAGTACAGTTTCAAGAATATTTTTAGGAAATGATCCTCGGTTTATTTTTACTCTACCACACATAGGTAATTATTCAAATTTTTATCTTTACATAATTGTTGGATTATGTTGCGGTCTGCTTTCTTTAGCATTTATAAGATATTCTTCAATAGTTGAACATTTATTTAAGAATAAGATATATAAACACATCCCACAATGGGTTGGAATGGTAACCGTAGGGCTTATTGTAGGTGTTTGTGGTTATTTTTATAGTGAAATATTTGGGGTAGGGTATAAAGCAATTAATTCAATACTGGCTTATTCAATCTCTTGGAAAATAGTTCTAATTATATTGGTTTTAAAATTTGTCCTTGTACCAATTACTTTGGGTTCAGGAGGATTTGGTGGTATGTTTGCTCCGTCTTTATTTCTAGGCGCTTGCTTCGGTTATTTGTTTTCATATACTTTTAATTCAATTTGGGGACTAAATTTAGACCCAACTATTTTTATTCTAATTTCTATGGGATCAGTTCTTGGTGGTATAAACACAATTCCTATTTCTGCTATAATGATAATTTTTGAAATGACTCAAAATTATTCATTTATAGTGCCACTTATGCTGGCTATAATTGTAAGTACAACTTTGGTTCAAATTGTAATCAAAGGTTCTATTCACATAAAACACTTGGAAGATGAAGGTTATGTTATGAGTTCAGGTAGAGACCTTAACATATTAAGAAATATAACAATAGCTGATTTAATATTAAGTAAAATAGAACTAGTTGATGAAAATATGCCTTTACCCGAATTAGTATCAAGAATTATTGCAAGCCCAAATAGTACTTTTTATTCAATAGATAATTCAGGCAAAATAAGTGGAGCAATAACTGAAACTGAATTGCGTCCGATTATTACTGATTATGATAACTTAAAAAACGTACTTGTAGCTAAAGACGTTATAAATCCTAAAATACTTACTGTAAATAAAGCGGATAATTTGGATTATATACTTAATTTATTTAGCAAAAAGAACTTAGATCAATTTCCAGTAGTTGATATATCAAATCCTAATAAGATCTTAGGAGCAGTTTCCAGACAACAAGTTTTAAATGCTTATAATCACGAAAGTCTAAAATATAATTTAGCTGATGGATTATCAACACATTTAAAGACAATTGAGCACGCTCAAACTAAAAGTATTGCAAAAGGTTTTTCTATAGTAGAACATAAAGTACCTTTACAATTTGTAGGTAAAACTTTAGCTAAACTGAAATTAAGAAATAAGTATAATGTAGAAATATTAATGATCAAGAAATACGATTATTTGGTAGATGATGAGAGAGAAAATAAAATTATTACCCCAACTCCGGATTATAAATTTATAAGGGAAGATGTTTTAGTATTATTTGGTCAAGATGATAAGATCAATAAATTCCTAGAATTATTAAAAGATAAAAGGAAATTCTAATATTCAATTGTCTTATAATGTATATTATGTAAACTAATTAATTTAGTAGAATTTGTTATATTATTTAACTCTACCCTTTTAGTTTTAGTAAAACTAAAATTACAAGAATAAGAATTACTACCCAAATCATTGGGCTTCTTTTATTTTTACGAATAGTCTTAAGTTGTCTTCTGAATCCTAACTTCTTTTTTTTCTTTTCAGTATCATCTTCTTCAGGTTTATAGAATTGAGGAGTATAGTCAAATATTCTATGTCTGGGTTTTTTCATAAACATGCTCATAAAAACTCTTCCCTAATTTAAAAAAGCATTTATAAATGAATCTGGATCAAATTGTTGTAAATCTTCCAAACCTTCACCAATACCAATATATTTTATTGGGATATTTAATGTTTTAGCTATCTGGAATATTATACCGCCTTTTGACGTCCCATCGAGTTTTGTTAAAATAATTCCATCTAAATAGGTTACTTTTTTGAATTCATTTGCTTGAGTAAGTGCATTCTGACCGTTTGTACTGTCAAGAACTAAATAGGTGTTGTCTGGAGCACGGAGCAGCTTTTTCTCAATTACTCTTTTAATCTTTCCTAATTCTTCCATTAAATTATTCTTCGTATGTAATCTTCCGGCTGTATCAATATATGTAATATCATATTTTTCTGAAATACTTTTTTCTACAGCTTTATATGCAACTGAAGATGGATCTGCTCCTATATCGCCTTTAATAATATCCACATTAACTCTATTTGCCCAAATGTCTAATTGTTCTGTTGCTGCAGCTCTAAAAGTATCAGCAGCACAAATAAGGACTTTCTTTCCATCTTTTTTATCTAAATAAGCTAGCTTACCAATAGAAGTAGTCTTCCCTACTCCATTAACTCCTACTATAAGATTTATAATTGGTTTGACATGTTCTTTTTTATTCACATAATTATTATTAGTGGATTCTAAAATTTTTTTAAATTCATCAAAAATACTTTTTTTTAATGATGCTTCATCTCTTCCATTATTATTTATAAGATTATATCTAGCAGATTCAATAATCTGTTCAGTTGTATCAATTCCAACATCAGCTGATATTAACAATTCTTCTAATCTTGAAATAACTTCCTCATCAATAATTGCTCTACCTGTAAAAGCTTCAGTTAAACCTGTAAATAATTTATTCTTTGTCTTTTGTAGTCCTAATTTTAATTTTTCTAAATTATTCATCATGATTTTGAATTATTTGCTTTGATGTATTCCAAACCTCTGTAGATATACCCAAATAGAGAAGCAAAAATTAAAAATATACTCAAATAGTAAAAGATTATGAATATTATGTTGTCCCAACTTAGGTTAAGAATAAATAATAATATTACAATTCCAATATTCATAACCGTTGCTTTACCTAATTTATTTGATGGTAGTACTTTACCAATTTTGTTTGTTACATAAATTCCCCCTACCAATATTATCACATCTCTGCCAATTATCATAAAAAAATAATAATGTGGAATTATACCTATTAAATAAAGCTTCAAAATAATAGCAGCAACAACTACTTTATCTGCTAAAGGATCAATTATTTTCCCCATTTCAGTTACTTCTTTGTATTTTCTTGCCAAATACCCGTCTAATAAATCAGTAACAGCAACCAAGATACAAATTGAGAAAAGTACATAAGGAGCCCAATAAGTATTTAATTGATCAAACAGGAACCAAAGTGGAATTGCTAAAAAAAGTCTGAAAATACTTAAAAGATTGGACTTAGTAGAAAAGAGTTCTTCATAATTGATCTTCATATCAAACAAAATTATTGTTCATAAATTTCTTTTTTAAATGTAAAATCAACTTCGGTTGGATATTCACCAGAAAAACAAGCTGTACAGAAATTTTCTTTTCCGTCTTCTTCAACACAACTTAACAATTCATCCATTGTTAAATATTCTAAAGAATCAACCCCTAAATATTCTTTTATCTTTTGAATATTTCCTTCACATTTATTTGCAATTAATTCATTTCTACTGGGAAAATCCATTCCATAATAACATGGGTGCATAATAGGCGGTGAAGAAATTCTAAAATGGATTTCTTTTGGATTGGCAGTTCTTATCAATTTGACTAACTGTTTAGATGTTGTACCTCTTACTACAGAATCATCAACTATTACAACTGTTCTGTTTTCAAGAACACCTTTAACAATGTTAAACTTAATTCTTACACTAACTTCCCTCTTCTCTTGTCCGGGCTGAATAAAAGTTCTACCGATATAATGACTTCTGATTAATCCTATTTCAAGCTTAGAATTTATTCCATCTTTCTCTAATTGCCTTTGGTAACCAAGCGCACAAGTATTTGAGCTGTCAGGTACACTAATGACAATTACTTTCTTATCATCTTTACTTACAACAGGATGTTTGCTTGCAAGAATTTTGCCTAATCGTCTTCTCATTTTGTCAACATTATTTCCAAACACAAAGCTGTCAGGTCTTGAGAAATATATATACTCAAAAATGCAATGCTTTTGTTTTATCTCTTCAACATTAAATCTGATTGATTTTACCTTTTGTTCTTTAAATGCCTCATCATCAATTACTATTATTTCACCGGGTTCTATTTCACGTACAAACTCAGCCATATTGATGTCAAAAGCACAGGTCTCGGAGGCTACTATAAATGTTTTGTCTTTTTTTCCTAAACAAAGTGGTCTAAATCCGTGACAATCTCTTGCAGCAATAAGCTTATCATCAGTTAAAATTGTTAAGCTAAATGCACCATCTAATTTTTCTATTGCTTCTTTTATTTGTTCAACTTGATCATTTAACTTGCTTCTGGCAATCAAATGGAGAATAATTTCTGTATCACTTGTTGTTTGGAAAATAGCACCTTCATTTACAAGTTCATCTCTAATTTCTTTGGCATTAGTGATATTTCCGTTATGTGCAACAGCTAAATTTCCAAGTCTGTAATTAACTACAAAAGGTTGAATATTTTTAACTGATTCAGTTGATCCCGTAGTAGAATATCTATTATGGCCAATAGAATTATTACCTTGAAGAGATGTAGTTAAAATATCAGAATCAGCAAATACTTCTGATACTAATCCCTCCCCTTTATGCGTAATAAAAATTGTCTTATTTTTTCCATTAATGGAGCTTGTAACAATACCACAAGCTTCTTGTCCCCTATGTTGAAGCGCGTGTAATCCATAATAAGTTTTTAAAGAAGCGTTTGGACTACCAAAAACTCCAAATACTCCACAATGACATTTAGGTTTATCTTTAAGCATTAAGTTAATATTTGAGATGAAAAATCTTTTTGTAAAATTAAGTAAATATAAAACTAATTAAAATAGAATGATGATAAAATTGGACTTAAAATATCAATACTAATTATTTATTTCTTTGTTAATTCGAATATACCACAACCATAATTACAACCTAAATTTTTTAAGATATTTTTATTGTCCAATGTTACTTCTTTGTATAAATCTCCTGAATCATTAACATAAGAGAACGAATCAATATTAAATTTTGTTGAAACTAATTCTGACAAATATGAAAGTGAAAAGACTCTGTGAGCATTAAATTCTATCCTTTGTGGACCAATAGGGACAGAGAAATAAAACTTTCCACCTTCTTTTAGGATTTGAGACAAATTTTCAAAACCGGTTAAGTATCCATTCGAATCAATTTTATCACCATATCTTCCGAGACCAAAATGTTCTAAAGTATGTAAACAGGATAATGAGTCTGTGTAGTTTATTAAATTTTCATCTAGCTGTTCCATCAAATCAGCTTTTACAAATTTAACATTCTTTACTTTTGTTTTAATGTCTCTAATGTCAAAGACTTCTATTTCTCTAAAAGAAGCTATATGTGAAACAAAACCATCAATTCTGGAGCCAACATCTACGTGTTTTTCAGGATTTGCAGAGAATATCTTTTGTGCAACTAGTAAGTCTTGATGAAAATAATGTCCAGTTGCATTACCTCCCTCTTCATCTCTATCAAACAGACAAGGATAAGAACTACCAAAGTTGAATGAGTTTTGTCCTTTTATAATATCTTTCTCTAATTCCTTTTTATCTTTATAATATCTAAGAACATTTGCTAAAGCCTTAAAAGTAAAACTAGGATTAATACCTAATGCCAAAGACCATTTCTTCAGAGTAAAAATAAAATTATTCATCTATTTTGTCAGCAAAATTGAGAGTAACCTTGGAATATCATTATTTGTATCATCATACCAATCTTTCATTTCAATTTGAGAAAATCCGGCAAGTTCTCCGGCTTCTGTGAAATTATCTTTGCTGTGATAGTAAGAAACTAAGCGTATCTCTTTTTCAGTTTTTATATCTACAAATCTTGCTACTGAACCTTCTTTTTGTTTTAAAGGATGTAATTCACTAACAAATAATTTCCCATTATCTCTTAATATTCTATAAGATTCTTCAAAAATAAAATCTATATTTTCAATGTGCTCTAGTATTAAATTTATAGAAACTAAATCACAAGAATTATTTCCAAACGGCCAGGGTTCAGTAACATCGTGATTTATAAATTCAGTGTTATTATTCTTTACTTTCCCTTTAGCAATTTTTAACATCTCATTGGAAAAATCAAATGACTTCAAACTTCTACATTTTTGAGAGAACCAAGCAGAATTTTTACCTGTTCCGCAGCCGGCTTCTATAATATCTATCCCATCAAGCACAGTTAATAAATTCCTTACAACTTTTTCATCCAATGATCTTGTAGGATTTTCAACTTGGTCGTATGATTCAGCCCAATTATTATATGCTTCTACAGTTCTCATCTATTGTTCTATAAAACTATATACTACATTTACATTTGTAGTTATTGTAATGTGTTGTGATATATTGATCAAACTAGCTTCAGGGTCCATTGAAGCTTTTAGCATTAGGTCATTCCTAGGATAAATAACCGGATTGTTTGAACTTACACTTACAATTTTTCCAATTTTCAAATTTAAATTATTCGCATAAAGTTCTGCCTCTTCCCTAGCATTTCTCAAAGCATTTTTAACACTTTTTTCGTGTCCTTCTTTATTCTTTGAGGTGGAAAAGCTGCTGCTGAATTCATAAAATCCGTTTTTAAGTAGATCTATTTGAAGTGGTACATATTTATCAAAATCTTTTAATACAAATTGAATAGTCTGATTCGTTTTAAATGAAACAGACTTATCTCTATAATCTTGATATTTTGAGATCTTAAACAAAGAATAAGAAATATCTTCATCTAATATCCCATATTTCTTTATTAATTTTATAATTTTTTGTTCTCTTGCTTTATGTTCATCAAATGCTTTTTGCGGATCAGTATTTTCAACACCTATATTCATTGATATATTAATAATATCGGCTATTACATCAAAACTTCCGGTTGCATTTACGGTAAATTTTATTCCTTCATTTTTTTGAGCAAAAGTATTACCTACAAACAATAATAAAAATATATAGATAAAAAATTGTTGTGTTTTCATATAAAATCCTATAATTATTTAATGTTATATGATATACGATAAGGAAGTAATAATTGTTGCATTGCTATATATTAAATGGTGTATAATTAAATATGCTTAGCAATATACAAGATTTTATTTTCTACTTCTTTCTAAATCCTTTTGACAAAACTCCTATTATAACCAAGGCGATTGCAAAAAATATTCCGGCAACAAATTTTGATATTGTTTCTGTTAATAACAAAATAACAATGATCAAACAAATTATCAAAAATAGAATTGCTGATGTTCTAAATTTCATTTTAATTGCCCTAATTTATTTTTACTAAATCTACTCTCCTATTTAATGCTCTCCCCTCTTTTGTATCATTTGGAGCAATTGGTTTAGTAAGTCCATATCCTTTTGATATCATTCTGGAATGATCAACACCAAATAATAAAAGATAATTTTTAACTGTATTTGCTCTCTTATTTGACAAGTTCAAATTATAATCGGCTGTGCCAATATTATCTGTGTGTCCTTGTATTTCAATTTTTAATTCAGGATAATTCAACATAAGTTTTACGATTTCCGCTAAAACTTTTTCTGCATCGGGTTTTAATCTATCTTTGGCGGTGTCAAAATTAATTCCGTAAATAGATATTGCACCTAATGAATCCAAAGTCCTTTTCATCTGATCTGCACTAAAAACCAGCTGCTTTTCAAATCCTTCTTCTTCTATTATGATCAAGTCATAATTACCATCCAAAGCAGTCACATATCCCCAAAGCTTACCACCATTATTTAGAGGTAGTGTAAATGTGATCTTTCCCCTTTCTGCATATAAAACTTTCCCACTCATTTCCTTTGCTGCAAATCTGTAATTATTCATAATATCAATTTTAGAAGTCTTCTTATCAATTTTATCTTTATCATTCCGTTTTTCAAAGTGTAGCTTCCAAAACCGACCTTTCTTTTCAACAGTAGTAGTCTTTTTGTTTTCTTTTATTCTGAATGAAAAAGTAGAGAAATCAGTTTTTTTGCTTAGTGTTTCAACTAATTCAAATCCGGGCATTTTCTTTACCATTGGATGCTCAATACTTTCTTGTGCAACACAATTTGGGTTAAAGAAGAAAATGCTAAGAATTAGTAAGACAAAAAGTTCAGTAATTTTTCCTTTGTTCATTAGGCCACCATTAATATTAAAATTATTTACCATTTACCTGCATAATCTGAATTATAATCACCAAATTTACTTTTATAATATAATCTTTTTAGATTAATTATTTGTCGAATATGGAGCAGATCGTGAGTTACCCAGGCAGCGAACATATCCCCCGCTTTGATTTTACCCCAAGAAGCTTCATATTCCTGCTCCCAATTTGGTTCATCAATTTCATTGAGCCACTTCAAAGAATTTTCTCTTTCAGAAAGAAAGTTTTTTATTGAATCAGAAAGATCTTTTTCATTATAATTATTTTCCATCACCCAAGTAATCGGATCAATACTTGGCCAGGTCTTTTCAGGATAGTATAACATATACTTTAGTCTTAGTGGAAAATCTTTCTGCTCTTCATCATATAGATGATTAATTACCTCAAGGATTGTCCATTTGTTAGACTCAGAACGCCATCTGACCTCTTCATCAGATAAATTATTGACTAAATCAGAAATAGTTAATGCGTTATTTTTTAACTGTTTAGAAAAATATTTTATATTCATATCCGAGATTTAATTATTTAAGTTTTTCTGCATTAAAAGTATGAACAGTATTTTTGCCATCTTTTGTAAAAGTCCAATTATGGATTAAATGATCATTATCTAGAAATTTAATATCAAGATTAGACATATATCCATCGTCTTTATTTTTTAAATTGGTTATATCAACAAATCTAAAGTGAAGTTCATTAAAATTATCATTATTTACTTCTGCTTTCATTCTTGGTTGATTTCCAATAGAACAATAGTGAGTCATCATTAGATTATTGTCGTCAAGATGATACATCGTTATCATATTATCATCTTCTTTGCTAGAAATGTTTTCCATTATTACTGATCCATTGGATACAATTTTATAGGTAATTGTAGTTTCACTTCCGTCAGGCATTTTAGAGCTCCAAGTTCCAACAAGTGACTTTAATTTATCAAATCCCTTTTTCCCCTTATCGCTAGAGTATGCAACATTAGTTGATACCATAGAAAATAGGATAATTGTAATTATTATTGTTAACTTTTTCATTTTAGGCTCCTTTATGTTGGGTTTTATAAGGTTAATTCATTCATAAGATCTTCAATTTCTTTAATCCTTTCTCCAGTAAGTCTTTGCATAACAGAATAATAAATAAGAGGTTGAATTGATCCTCCTTGATAAACAGCACGATTAAATCCTGCTGCAGTTCTACGATACTCTTCCCATTCCTTTTGTGAATCAATAAATAAACTTAAAAGATCTTTTCCTGTTAATTGATTTTCGTCTTGGTAATCTTTTTGCATTTCTTCAATTACTATTTTTATTTTAATTAAAATTGAATCTAGTTTTATTTGTACTTTTTCATAGCCTTGTTTAGCACAAAAATTCATCTCCATTTGTGTCATAGCACTGTCGCAATTAATTTTATATTCTTGAGCAAATACATTTATAAATAATGAAGGTATAAAAATAAATATAAGTATAGTATGTAATAATTTTTTCATTTGATTTTGATACTTATTACAGATTTAATTCAGCTTTTACTAGTATTAATATAAAAGAATATATTAATAATCGAAATGAAATTTATTTTTTAGTTTAATATTCTTAGCTGATTAGACCAAGGTCCGGTATCAGATTTATATTGTTTTGAAATAATTCTTGATATTTGAGCGATATGTCCCAAATCGTGTACAGCCCAAGTACTCAATAATTCTTTCATAGTTACACTGCCAAGTCTTGGGTGTTTTGCAGTTTTGATTATATCATTTTCTGATAAATTTAGTCCTTCGAGTTCGGCTAAATTATTTTTTCTTAAATTATCAAATTCATCTAATAGTTCTGAAACAGTTTTGTTTTGTACATAGCTATATTGGAAGTCCATATCAAATGGAGGGAAAGTAGCAGTTGCACCTTGCTCAAGAATAATTTTAGTTCGTTTTATCCAGTCCGATTTTTCACCACAAATTAAATGACCTAATACTTCCTTTGGTGACCAAGTTTTCTCTCCTTCATTACTATTTGAAACCTCTGAAAAATTAATTGACATTAATTAAGAATTTAAATATCATTTGCTTCAAAAAAACGGGAATAAAAATGAGAAGCAAC
>PFGS01000051.1:0-2299 GCA_002783525.1 Ignavibacteriales bacterium CG12_big_fil_rev_8_21_14_0_65_30_8
ATCTCACATGATTGTCTTTACCCCAAAAATTAATAACTGCAAAATTATCTTCATCATTTGTTATAAAACTATAACCGTATTTCATACCATCGGAATTAACAAAAAATAATTTATTTGTACTTTGTACAATTTTAAAAGCTCCTGCACCAGAGTTAAAATATAATTTAGCTTGTTTGAAAGCTGGGTTATAATCTTCAGAAAAAGTTGCAAAAGTATGTCGAGAATCTAAAACAACATTATCGTTAAAATCATTCCAATTATGTTCCTCTGTAAAAAAGTATTTTGCAGAATTGAATCCTGCAAAAAGTGTTAAAGCCAATACAATAGCAGCCAATCCGCCAAAAAATCCCTTAAATACTGAACCTTTTACTAACAAAGCTAAACCTAAGAGAACAATAAAAGCAGGCCAGAATTTCCATAGATTGTAAAATTCATAGTTAAGAGTACTGAAATTATTTAATAGGAATAATAATCCTAATGTTATAAAAAAGGCTCCCCAAAAAATTGATTTAGTTTTCATAATAAATCCAATATATTAATTTCTAGTTCTTAATAATAATGCAACACCCAGTGCAATAAATACAAGAGGCCAGAATGCATCAAAGGAAACAAAATTACTGAATAATAAAATCACACCAAGTACAACTAATATACCTCCAAAAATATAGGAAGTTCTTTTATTGTCATGTGGTTTTTTTTCATTAGTTTCTGATTCATTTTCAAGTGTAGATTTATTTTTAGAAGTAGAAGATTGTTCAGATGTTGATGATTGCTCTGAAGTAGAATTATTCTCAAATGTAAACGGTTCTTCTGGAATGATTATCCAAAGCAAAATATATGCGAGTATACCTGCACCAAAAAATAATGCGCAGACAAATATTATTCTAACTATTACAGGATCAATATCAAAATATTCTGCAATGCCGCCTGCAACTCCGCCAATCATTCTGTCGTTTCTTGAACGATACCATTTTTTTTGCATTTTTAACTCCTTTGAGAAAGAATTTAACTATTCAATGAGCAAAATAATAAGTTATGTTAAACTACCTATTAATTTGGTATAAATGGTAATTTATGTACACATTTGGAGATTTTATGAGATTGATGGGGGAAGCAATTGTTCAAAAGATGCATTTGCAGATAGAAAAACTACTTATTTTAGGAAATCATATAGTAAAGAATGATTAATCAAACTTCTAAATCTACATTCATTTTTTCCATCAGTTTTAATCTCTTCCAGTTAAAGTCTGTCATATTTTGAATATCATCAATTAGAGATTTATTCTCTTTTTTAAAGATATGTTGAAATCTCCCCTGAAGTTTTAAACATTCCTCAACTTTAACTTTATCCTTTGGAAAATGATTTATTTTATATTTACCGTTTTCAACTTCGTAAAGAGGGAAGAGATTACTTTCTACGGCCAATCTTGTTTCGTTTATAGATTCTGATGGTTCAGTTTTATGACCCGGGGGGCAAGGGCCGTCTACCATAAGTAACTTAAACCCTTTCATTGATACTGCTTTTTTAATTTTTTCTCTAAAATCTTTTAAATATGCTAATGAAGCTGTTGCGACATATGGAATATTATGAGCTGCAATAATTCCCATTAAATCTTTTGGCCAGATTTTTCTAAAATCATTACCTGGATTTGTAGTTGTTGCTGCACCAAAGGGTGTGGCGGTGCTGGATTGTATACCGGTATTCATATAAGCACCATTGTTGTTGCAAATGTATAGAAGATTTTCACCTCTTGTAGCAGCACCGGATAATGATTGAAATCCTATGTCAAAGGTACCTCCGTCACCGGCTAGTATTACAACTTTTGTATCAGTTTTCCCTTGTCTGTCTAATGCAGCTCTAATTCCGGTTGCAGTTGCGGGAGCGGCGGCAAAAACTGTATGTACTACATTTGCTTTTAGATCATTAAGTGGATATGGCCCGGCAATGATTGAAAAACAGCTAGCTGGTACTACATAGACAGTATCTTCACCCAACATACTTGCTAAATGTCTTGTTAAAAGTGACCAGCCGCATCCTCTGCAGCTAAGTGCACCGGAAAATACTTTCTCTTCTTCTATTAAAAAATTTGAATTTGCTTGTCCCATTAAATTCCTCTATTAAATATTTTGTATAACCAATTCCTTATTATTGTCATTCTGAGCGAAGCGAAGAATCTATTATATAAAATAAATGAGAGATACTTCATCCGTCGCTGACGGATTCAGAATGACATTTTTATTCTTACGAGTCAATCCAAATTATCTCATCTTCTTTCGTTTTACAAGTTTCAATTATATT
>PFGS01000051.1:2533-4554 GCA_002783525.1 Ignavibacteriales bacterium CG12_big_fil_rev_8_21_14_0_65_30_8
TATTCCAACATCAGGATAATTTTTTATTACACCTCTTGCAGTTGTTGTAATTGTAGAAAGTGTTACTAAAATTTGTTTTGTATTTTTATTAATGTTTAGAGCCTCAACTGAGCCATAACTTCTTCCAAAATGTTTTTCAAAATCTTTACCAATTTTATTTGTCAAATCTTCTGCTTTGATAATATCTTTCCAATAACCGTGATTAAAATTGCTGTAACTATCCGGTGGAACAAGTCCGCCAAATGCTTTTGGATTTTTTAGATCAATTTCACTGCCATTTAATTTTTTTGAGGGAAGAAATTCATCAACTAATTCCTGATCCGGTACCCAAATATTTTCGCTTGTATGACTTTGATAAAATGCATCCAAGACCATCATTATAGGTATATTTAATTCTTCAGAAATTTTATACGATTGGATTATTCCATCAAGAACTTCTTGTGATGATTCACCATAAAATTGTATCCAGCCTGTATCTCTTTGTGAAATTGAATCAGATTGATCAGACCAAATATTCCAGGGGATAGAAGGTCTTCCAACATTACAAATTACTATTGGAAGTCTAAAGTGTGCTATTGCATGCAGCACTTCGTGAGTATAAAATAAACCCTGCCCGCTTGTTGCTGTAAAAACTCTTTCCCCGGCCATTGCTGCTCCCATTGCTGCGGCAAAAACTGAATGTTCACTATCCATATTAATAAAAGTAGCATCAAATTTATTTGCTGCAACTCTTGCAGACAACTCTTCAATTATTGAAGTCTGCGGCGTTATTGGATATGCAGGTATTACAGTAGAATGGCAAAGAACAGCACTTTCTGAAGCTGCATAATTTCCCTTTAAAACTTTCTGTGTATGTCTGGGATATTTTTGATGAATTTTAGTTCCTTTTTTATCAGTTAACACTTGATTCATTTATAACCTCATCCATTTTTAAATTTATTGCAGAACAAGGGCATTCTTGGAAACAAATACTACAGCCTTTACAATAATCGTAATCAATTCTTAATCTGTTTAGTTCATCAATGTGTATTGCAGCATCCGGACAGAAATTATAGCAATTACCGCAGCTATAACAATCACCGCAATGTAAACATCTTTTTGATTCCTCTATTACTTCATCTTTTGTTAATCCTTTTACAACTTCAGAAAAGTTATTAATAAAAGATTTCATTTCTACAACGGGATTTTCGTGTCTTAGAGTGGGTAAATAATAATTGTAATTTATATCTGAAGGCAGAACAACATTTGATGGTTTATTTTTAGCAGAATATTTTTGATTATTTAAATATGCAAAGACTTCATCAGCAACTAAATTGCCGCTGCCAATTGCTTCCGTTACAGTTCCTCCCCAAGCCATATCGCCGCAGCAAAATACAGGTTTATCTGAATTATAATCTATTTTACCTTGCTTAGGTTCTACGCTATTGCCAGAAAAAACATATTCATCATACGATTGACCAATAGCAGCAAAAACTTTATTTACAAATTTTGTTTTTTCTGATCCTTCAATTTTAACAGGTCTTCTTCTACCTGATTCATCTGGTTCACCAAGTTTCATATCAATAAAAGTAATTCCAATTTTTCCGTTTCCATTATTCTTATAGTTTACAGGAGTGGTTAAAAATTTGATGTTTACACCTTCATTTATTGCTTCTTCAACTTCATGTGGTATAGCAGGCATCTCATTTTTTGAACGTCTGTAATAAATAGTTGGAACCGCTCCTAATCTAAGTGTTGTTCTTGCAACATCAACAGCAGTATTACCTCCTCCTATAATTGCAATATCATCACCTATATTTATATCATAGTTATTTTCTTCTAATTTAAATTCTCTTAAAAAATTAATTCCATCTGTTGCTAACTCTTCTCCCGGAATTTTCATCTTACTGCTTTTATGAGACCCCACAGCTGAAATGATAATATCGTAATCATTAGATAATTCTTTAATTGTAACTTTATTATTTAATTTTATTACAACGCCTTGTTCTTCAATTGCTTTTATTTCATTATCTAAAATATTT
>PFGS01000051.1:4655-8981 GCA_002783525.1 Ignavibacteriales bacterium CG12_big_fil_rev_8_21_14_0_65_30_8
AGCGGCAGTTAAACCTGCCGGGCCAGAGCCAATAACAGCAATTTTTTCTGACTTTGTGATAGGTGATTTAATAAACTTCCTTTTAATTCCTTTGTCACCCAAATATTTTTCGATAGCCCCAATATTAAGACCTGAATCTAATTCAATTCTGTTACAGCTTTGTTGACAGAAATGAGGACATACTCTTCCGCAAGTTGATGCAAATGGATTAAATTCATAAATGGTAGAAAAAGCTTCATCAAAATTTCCTTCTGAAGTTTGCTTTACAAATAACCTTACATCAGTGCCTGCGGGACAGTTTGTAGAACAAGGAGGTGGTTTCTCTTCATATTTAGGAGTAACTACACGCCAATTACCAGTCTTATTAATTGACATCGGTTTGTCCCAAGAAGGAAAATCTAAAATCTGATCATTAACTTTAGTTACTTTATCTTTATCTAATTTTTTATCATCCAAAGAATCTTCATTTAAATATTTTTTAAGATCATCTTTTATTTCATTAGATTTAATAATACTTTTTGTTGCAATTATTGCTGACTCAGAATTTTCTTTTGGTTTTGATGGAACATTTTCTGCAATTATTTTTGCAACTAAATTTACATCGATATCTAAAATTTTAATAATAGCACCGATCATTGCAGCATTTACAATTGGAAGTGATTTTGAACCTAAACCTTTATCGAGAGAAATTTGTGTTGCCGGTACTGTGTAAACGTTTTTTGTTTCTAACTTTATATCTTCAATTTTAGAATTTGTATTTAAAAGTATTGCTCCTTCTTCTCTCAATCCGTTTAGTACCGGAACTTGTTTTATAAGAGTTTCATCAAACACAACTACCAAATGAGGATAATAAATATTACTCCTGTTTAATATTTTTTCTCTTGATACTCTTAGAAAAGCTTGGATTGGAGCTCCTGTTCTTTCTACTCCAAAAGCGGGGAAGGCTTGAACTTGAAAATCGTCTACTTCTGAAAATATTTTTGCTAAAATTTCAAATGCTGTCACCATTCCTTGACCACCTCTTGCGTGTCCTCGTATTTCAATCATATTATCTTTTTCCCTTTATTTTTACAAGAATTTATGATTTTTTAACAATAAGTGATTTATTTAATTTAATAGATTAAATTGAACATCTTAATAAAATTCAAAAAACATACCATCAAAAATCCATTAAATAGTGTATTTTTGAATATAATATTTCTCAAAATTGATAGTTTATGTAAAATAAATTCCCTAATTCTATAAAATAAAATAGTTTAAGAGAATTTTTTCATACTAAAAACTTGTTTGTAATTAGTTATTATGTAATTTTTAAAATTGTAATAAAAATAAAAAGATAATGAAAATATCAGTTTGCCAGATAAATACAATTGTAGGTGATATAAACACCAACAAATTAAAAATACTTGAGGGCTATAGCAAAGGAGTTGAAGATAAAGTAGACCTAGTTGTTTTTCCCGAACTGGCTTTGATAGGTTACCCGCCACTTGATCTAATTGAAAAAGAAGAATTTAGAGAAACGGTAATGAATGCTGCAAATGAAATTGCTAAAAAAACAACAGATGTTGGATTATTATTTGGTTCTGTAACTGAAGATGACGATCTAGTTGGGACTGATGTTCATAATTCAGCACTATTATGTTTTGATGGAAAGATACAATTTATACAGAATAAAACATTGATCCCAAATTATGATGTGTTTGATGAAATGAGATATTTTGATCCAGCAAAAAGTGTAGATGTATTTGAATTTAAAGGTGAGAAATTAGGGATATCAATTTGTGAAGATATTTGGAATGATGCTGACTACTGGCACAAAAGAAGATATAGGACTGATCCTGTTAACAGATTAATTCTAAAAGGGGCTACAATTCTGCTTAATATTTCAGCAAGTCCTTACGTCTATAGAAAACGAGAAGACAGAAGAAAAATGCTTTCCGTTTTAACAAAAGGAAATGGATTACCACTTTTGTATGTTTGTTATGTAGGCGGGCAAACAGAACTGATCTTTGATGGTGCAAGTATGTGCCTAAACTCAAAAGGTGAATTAGTAAAAATGGGCAAATATTTTGAAGAAGATTATTTCGTTTTTGACACTAAAGAAAATTATACCATAATAGATATTGTTGAAAGATCTTTTGAAGAAGAAATTATTGATGCAATAACATATGGACTTAGAGAATACTGCAAAAAAATAGGATTTAAAAAAGTAGTTATTGGTTTAAGCGGTGGTATTGATTCTGCAATAGTAACATATTTTGCAGTAAAAGCATTAGGACAAGAAAATGTAAACGTAATTATGCTGCCATCTGTGTATTCAAGTGAAGGGAGTATAACAGATTCGGAAAAATTAATAAAAAATCTTGGGATAAATTCTGATGTTATTCCTATCCAGCCATTGTTTGAAGATGCTTTGAAGAATTTGGAACCAATATTTAATGACTCTCCAAAAAATATTGCTGAAGAAAATCTTCAAGCAAGAATAAGAGGTCTTTATTTAATGGCTGTTTCAAATAAATTTAATTACTTAGTTTTAGCTACAGGAAATAAATCAGAATTAGCAATGGGTTATTGTACCTTATACGGAGATATGTCAGGAGGACTTTCGGTAATTGGTGATTTATATAAATCCGAGATATATGCTTTGGCTAAATATATAAATAAAGATAAAGAGATAATTCCGAATGAAATTATAACAAAAGAACCATCTGCAGAATTAAAAGAAAACCAAAAGGATCAGGATACTTTGCCACCTTATGATTATTTAGATAAAGTACTTAAAATGTATCTTGAAGATAATAAGGAATACAATAAAATTGTTGCAGAATTAGGCGGAGAAAAAGAAGTTAGAAAAATATTAGATACAGTTGATAGAAATGAATATAAAAGAAGACAGGCTGCTCCTGCATTAAAAGTATCTACAAAAGCTTTTGGCTTTGGCAGAAGGTTTCCTATTGTACAGGGTTGGAGAAAAAATTAAAATCATTTATAAAATAAAACTAATTATTCTATGAAAAATATTGTTAAGATAATATCGTTAGTCCTGGTAATTGTATCTAGTGTTTTTGGTCAGTTGTCAGTAGTTAAGATAAATTCATATAATTCATTCGATAGATTATATCCTAAAAGTGAATTTTTAATAGCAGTAAAAGTCAACGTAGATAAAGGATGGCATATTAATTCTGATCAACCAAATGAAGATTATCTGGTACCGTCGGATCTTAAAATTTTATCAAGTGAAGGAATAATTGAAGAAGTAAAAAGTATTGAATATCCTTTAGCAGAAGAAATCAATCTTACATTTTCTCAAACACCATTATCAGTGTGGCATGATGAATTTATAATTGGTGTAAAACTAAAAATAAAAGATAATGTTAAACCAGGTAAATATAACTTGGTAATAATGTTAGAATATCAAGCTTGTAATGACAATACTTGCCTTGCACCTGATGAAATTAAAGACACATTGCAAATTGAAATTGCTGAGAATACAGCTCTGTCAAATAGAATAAACCAGTCGTTATTTAATTCAATAAACTTAAATCTTCAAAATAAAGTAGTTGAAAATAATAATGGTAATGATGGAAGTATGCTAGAGAACAAAGGTCTATTGTTATCTATTTTATTAATTTTTATCGGCGGTCTAGCACTTAATCTAACTCCTTGTGTTTATCCATTAATTCCAATTACAATAGGTTATTTCGGTGGTCAGAGTGAAGGCAGTACAAAAAGATTATTTCTAATGGGTTTATTATTTGTTTTGGGAATGTCTATTACTTATTCTGTAATTGGAGTAGTTACTTCATTAACAGGAGCTGTATTTGGTGGTTTACTTCAAAATACATATGTAATATTATTCATAGTTCTGGTTTTTATTGTAATGTCTTTAGGTATGTTTGGTATTTATGAATTTAAATTACCGGATAGCCTTGTAGCAAAAGCAGGCGGTTCAAAAGGTGGTATGTCCGGAGCATTTTTTATGGGATTAACAATGGGAATTGTTGCTGCTCCCTGTATTGGTCCTTTTGTAATTGGTTTAGTAACTCTTGTTGCTGCAAAAGGTGATCCATTTTACGGATTTCTAATGTTCTTTGTTTTATCACTTGGGTTGGGGTTACCGTATTTATTCCTTGCAATTTTTTCAGGTAAAATAAAAAAATTACCTAGAGCAGGGGAATGGATGGATGCAGTAAAACATATCTTTGGATTAATTTTGTTAGGTATGGCTTTGTATTTCTTACTTCCATTGCTGCCTAAGAATATTTCAATTTATATTGTTCCAGTTTATCTTTTTCTATCTGTTATTTATATCTTATTTTTTGATAA
>PFGS01000051.1:9073-9215 GCA_002783525.1 Ignavibacteriales bacterium CG12_big_fil_rev_8_21_14_0_65_30_8
ATGAAAAGACAATTGACTGGAAGGAATTTTCTGAAAATGCTTTAATCATTAGTAAAAACAACACCAGACCTGTAATAATAGATTTTTATGCAGATTGGTGTATACCTTGTAAAGAATTAGATCATTCTACTTTTTCTGATCC
>PFGS01000051.1:9257-10487 GCA_002783525.1 Ignavibacteriales bacterium CG12_big_fil_rev_8_21_14_0_65_30_8
TGATATGACACACACATTGTCTGATGATGTAGAAATGATGAGAACAAAGTTTAAGATAATTGGTGTCCCTACGCTTCTGATATTAGATTCAAAAGGTAATGAAGTAAATAGAATAATTGGATTTATTTCAGCCAAAGATTTCTTAAAATATTTGAATAAGGTAAATTAACCTTTGTATTATATTGACAATAGCTGGTTACTTATTTAATTTTAATATTAAAATATTTTAAAAAATATTGTAAAAATATTGGCAATTATTAGAGTAACTTTTTTAATTAAATTAATGCATACCAGAAATTACTCCCTTCATTTTACACAGAATAAGAGATTAAGTAAAAATATGATACAATTTTTTTGAGATATAAATAATTAATTAATTGAATTAAAATAAATATGAGTTATTAAAAAAATGAAAAATGGAATTAAAGAATTACACGAAGTGACTGTAAGATTTGCCGGTGACTCCGGTGATGGAATGCAGCTTACTGGAACTCAGTTTAGTAATACTTCTGCTTTTGTAGGTAATGATGTAAGTACATTACCTGACTATCCTGCAGAAATTAGAGCTCCTATTGGAACAACTTACGGTGTTAGTGGTTTTCAATTACATTTTAGTGATAGTGATATTCATACGCCAGGAGATGAACCTGATGTTCTTGTTGCAATGAATCCCGCTTCAATAAAAGTAAATTTAAAGGACTTAAAACCGGGCGCAACAATTATAATAAATATTAATTCTTTTGATGAAAAGAATTTTAAACTCTGTCATTATGACTCTAATCCATTGACAGATGGTACATTGGATGGGTTTCATGTAGTTGAGGTCCCTCTTTCTAAATTGACTGAAGAAGCTTTAAAAGATAGCGGTCTTTCAGTTAAAGAAATAGCAAGATCAAAAAACTTCTTTGCATTGGGTTTAATGTATTGGCTCTATAGTAGACCGATTGAACCTACATTAGATTGGATTAAAACTAAATTTAAGAAAAATCCACAGATTGCTGATGCAAATAAAACAGCACTTGAAGCCGGATATTATTTTGGTGATAATACGGACCTATTTACAACTAGGTATAAAGTTAATCCTGCAAAATTAGCAAAAGGGACTTATAGAAGTGTTGAAGGTAATCAAGCTCTAGCTCTTGGTTTTGTAGCTGCCTCAGTTAAATCTAATCTACCGTTATTCTTAGGTTCTTATCCTATAACTCCTGCTTCTACAATTTTACACTCTTT
>PFGS01000295.1 GCA_002783525.1 Ignavibacteriales bacterium CG12_big_fil_rev_8_21_14_0_65_30_8
CAGTAAATATGGTTGATGCTCAACTCAAGCTTATGTTAAAAGGTGCTCGTAAAGAAGATGTGCTTCAGGCAAAAGCATTATTAACTCAAGCTGAAGTAAACTATAACAATACAAAAAAGGATAAAGATAGAATTGAGAAATTGTATAAGAAAAATACTGTTTCTGAGAAGCAATTTGATGATATAAATTCGGCATATGCAATTGCACTTTCAAAATATAAATTTGCAAAAGAGAATTTTTCTAAAATAAGTAAGTTAACCAGACCGGAAGAACTACAACAAGCAGAAGCAAGGCTTGCTGAGGCAAATGCAAATCTTAATTTGATCAAAAAACAGTTTAATGATAGTTATATAACTTCACCAACAGATGGATTCGTTGTAAAAAAGTTTTTTGAAATCGGTGAATATGTAAATCCATCTTCATCACTATTAAAAATTTCTGATCTGTCAAAAGTTGAATTGATAATTTATGTATCTGAAATTGAACTTGGCTATGTCAAACTTGGACAAACAGCAGATGTTTATGTTGATGCATATCCGGATAAAAATTTTGAAGGTAAAGTAACTTACATTTCTCCTGAAGCAGAATTTACCCCGAAAAACATCCAAACAAAAGATGAAAGAACTAAACTGGTATTTGCAGTAAAGATTGAGATCGTTAATAACGACTTTAAACTTAAAGCTGGTATGCCTGCAGACGCAATAATAAAAGTTAAAGGTTAACATGCAACCAATAATTAAAATAGAAAAACTCTCAAAGTCATTTGGTGATATAAAAGCCGTTAACAAAATTTCCTTTGATGTAGCTAAAGCGCAAATGTTTGGACTTGTTGGTCCTGATGGAGCCGGAAAATCTACTATAATTAGAATACTTACAGGTCTATTATCCTATGATAACGGAAGTATTAAAATTCTTGATATGGATCTGAAAAAAAACAAAAAGAAGATACAAGACAACATTGGTTATCTTTCTCAAAAGTTTTCACTGTACGGTGATTTGACTATTGATGAAAACATTGAATTTTTTGCAAAAATACATGGAGTAAGTAATTACGAAGGAAGAAGAAATGAATTATTAAAATTTACACGTTTAACTGAATTTAGAGATAGACTTGCAGATAATCTTTCCGGAGGAATGAAACAGAAATTAGCTTTGGTTTGCAGCTTAATTCATAAACCTAAAATTTTATATTTAGATGAACCTACAACAGGAGTTGATCCGGTTTCTAGAAGAGATTTTTGGAAAATACTTGCAAATCTATTGAAAGATGGAGTTACAATTTTTATGTCAACACCATATTTAGATGAAGCGGAAAGATGTAATAAAGTAGCACTAATAAATAAAGGGAAAATTATAAGCATTGATTCACCAGAAAAAATAAAAGAGTCAACAAACAAAACTGCACTTGAGATAGTTTGTAATGATGTAAAAAATGCTGCTAGTATCATTAAAAATAATACAGAGTTGGAAATACAATTATTCGGAGATAGAATGGATATCATTTCTAATAATTATAAAGATGACTACATACAGATAGAAAAAATATTATCAGACAATTCAATAGAAATTATTAGTCACAGAAATAAAACTTTGAGTTTAGAAAATGTATTTATTCTAAAAGTTAAAAATGAAAATGTGGAAGCTTAATGTTATCAATTGAAGTAAATAGTTTATCTAAAAAATTCGGGAAATTTTTAGCCGTTGATAATGTATCCTTCAATGTTAATAAAGGGGAAGTATTTGGATTTTTAGGAGCAAATGGAGCCGGTAAATCAACTACTATTAGAATGTTGTGCGGCATATTAGAACCAACTTCAGGAGATGCAAAAGTTGGTGGTTTTAGTGTTATGAATGAGCCCGATAAGGTAAAACAAAAAATAGGCTATATGTCACAAAAGTTTTCGCTTTATAATGATCTAACAGTTGAAGAGAACATAAATTTTTACGGCGGAGTTTATGGTTTATTCGGTGAGAAATTAAATGAAAGGAAAAAATGGGTTCTGAAAATATCAGATCTAAAGGGAAAAGAGAATTTAATTACTGCATCATTACCGGGAGGAATAAAACAAAGACTTGCCCTCGGTACAGCAGTAATACACAATCCTGCAATAGTTTTTTTAGATGAACCAACCAGCGGTGTTGATCCCATTGCCAGAAGACAGTTTTGGGAATTAATAAATGATATTTCAGATAGAGGAACAACTGTTTTAGTTACAACACATTATTTAGAAGAAGCAGAATTCTGTAATAATATAATTTTAATAAACGCAGGTAAACTAATTGCTCATGGTACACCTGCTACATTAAAAAAAGATTATCTAAAAAATAAAATAATTGAGATTGAATGTGATGATCCTGTTTCTGCGATGAATATTCTTTCTAAAGAACCTTTTGTGGACGATACTTCAATATTTGGAAATAACATTCATTTAAGTGTAAATGAAATTTATAATTCAAAAACACAGATCTCAGATAGTATAAAAACGAACAACAAAATAAATATTAAAAGAATTGATCCCATTGTACCGACTTTGGAAGATGTTTTTATTCATTTGTTGGAGAAAGGCAAGTAAAGTGATAGAAAGAATATTAGCCATATCAAAAAAAGAGATATTACAATTGATGAGAGATAAAAGGATGCTATTTGTTCTTTTTGTTTTTCCTGTTATACTATTAGCAATTTTTGGATATGCAATTAATTTTGATGTACATCATGTTAAGCTTTATGTCTTTGACCAAGCTAAATCAGTTGAAAGCAGAAATATTGTAAGGATGCTGGGCAGTTCAAGTTATTTTGATATTGAAGGTTATCTGAGTAAGGATTCAGAAATAAAAGGAGTTCTGGACACCAAGAAAGCTCAATGCGTAATATCATTTCCTGTTGATCTGGATAAAAAATTAAACTCCGGTCAAAACGCAACTGTTCAAATACTTATTGATGGAGTTGACGGAAATACTGCATCTCTAATTGCAAATTATATGAATTCGGCTACACGTGCATATAATAATAAAATTATAAAAGAATTCTTTTCAAAAAATGGTATTCCAATTTACACACCGATCAGTCTTGAAACTATTTTTTGGTTTAATCCTGAATTGAAATCAACTTTGTTTTTAATACCGGGACTTATTGCAATGATCCTTGTAATTACGGCTGTAATTTCAATTTCTTTATCTATTGTAAGAGAGAAAGAAAGAGGTACCATTGAACAGATTTATGTTTCACCAACAAAATCTTTGGAATTACTTTTAGGCAAATCAATTCCTTATTCAGTTATTGGATTGCTAATATCAGCATCAATAATAATTGTCAGCCATTTTATGTTTGGACTTACAATAAAAGGGAATATATTACTTTTATTATTTACAACACTATTATTTCTATTTGCAGCATCAAATCTTGGTATTTTTGTTTCAAGTATTGCTGACTCGCAACAAGTTGCTTTCCAGATGGCAACACTTATGTCCTTATTACCATCTGTAATATTATCTGGATTTATTTTCCCAATTGAAAGCATGCCTGCATTTATTCAAATTATTACAAATGTTACTCCCGCTAAATTTTATGTAGTAATTTTACGTGATATTTTACTTAAAGGAGTTGGTCTTGAATCATTTTGGCCTCAAACTATTTACCTGCTGATATTTGCACTTGTATTTCTATTATTAGCTACTATCAAAAACAAAAAAGCGGAAGCACAATTATAATTATATGAGAATTATTTTAAACATAATTATTAAAGAATTTCTTCAATTAAAAAGAGATCCAAAATTGTTTGGAGTTATTTTTATTGCTCCTATTCTGCAGCTAATTCTTTTGGGATATGCAGCAACGATGGATGTAAATACAATTCATTTTTCAATTTTAGATAGAGATAAAACAACTACCAGCAGACAATTTATAGAAAAATTTACAAAGTCGGGTTACTTTACAGAAGAAGCAAATGTAAATAATTATAAAGAAGCTGAAAATTTGATCGACAAAGGAAAAACAATATTAACTCTTGTGATACCCAAAGATTTTGAAAAAGATATTAACAGAAAACTTACAGCAAAAGTACAAGCAATTTTTGACGGTTCAAACGGGAATGAAACTTCTATTGCTGCAGGTTATGTTCAGGGTATTGTTGCAAGTTATTCTAATAAATTGTTATTGGATGTGCAAAACAAATCCGAAAAAAAAATTCAAAATTTAAGTACCATAAATCCTGAAATAAGAATTTGGTACAATCCCGAATTAAAAACCAGAAAATTTATGGTACCAAGTATTTTGGGTTTATTGCTCATGGTTATTACAATAATTTTAATGTCAATGGCAGTTGTTAAAGAAAGGGAGATAGGAACTCTTGAGCAAGTAATTGTTACACCAATTAAACCCATTCAATTGATAATAGGAAAGTTGGTACCTTTTATTATAGTTGGTTTTATTGATATAATACTTGTACTTAGTGTTATGGTTTTTTGGTTTGATATTGGCATTAGGGGAGATTTCTTCTTTCTTTTATTTTCATCATTACTTTTTGTATTATCAACACTTGGTTTAGGACTTTTAATTTCTACGATATCAAAAACACAGCAGCAAGCTATGATGGTTGCTCAATTTGCTGTAATGATGCCAATGATTTATCTGTCCGGCTTTACTTTTCCAATTGAAAATATGCCGCAGATAATTCAGTATATTACTTACTTAATTCCACTTAGATATTTTATAACAATATTAAGAAGTGTAATATTAAAAGGAACCGGATTTGTAGAATTGTTACCTCAAGTTGGGATGCTTTTCTTTTTAGGAGTTGTTATTTTAACTGCAAGCATATTAAATTTTAGAAAAAGATTAAATTAAAAGAGGCATTATGAAAATATCAAAGCCCAATAGAGTAAGCCATACTTATAGACAAAAAATAATAGCAAAACCATCTCTTGTTTTTCCTTTGCTTTGTCCAAACAGAGAAATCGATTGGGTAAATGGTTGGATGCCTGATGAAATAATATCTAATACTGCTTTAGCAGAAAAAGACTGCATTTTTACTACTAGTAACGAAGAAGGAAGAGCTTATTGGGTGGTTACTGTTTATGAACCTGAAGAATTTAGAATGGAAATTGTTAAAATTGTACCTGAAAGTTTTGTAACAAACATTTATATAAAAATAAATGAAACTAAAAAAGGAAGTGACTTAGTAGTTACTTATCAAATAACCTCAATTGGAAAAAGCGGCAATAAAAAAGTTAAAAACTTTACTAAAAAACATTACAAATCTTTTATGGAAGCTTGGGAAAGAGAACTAAATTATTTCTTAATTACTGGTCATAAAAAAGACGAAGACTAAACTTTATTTTAAAGGCAGATAATGAAAACCACAACTGAAACAAGAAATTACAGATCAGAAATGAATGATAAAATTTTGAATTCAGGATTTAGAGACTTTAATAAATTTTTTGCTCTTGATAATAAAGCTTATATAGACGGAGCATTAAATGCAAAAACCAAGGAACTTATGGGATTGGTGGCCTCAATGGTTTTAAGATGTAATGACTGTATATTTTATCATATTGATAGAGCAATTACCGAAGGAGCAACCAGGCAAGAACTTTATGAGAGTTTTAATATTGCTTTAATTGTTGGCGGTTCTATTGTAATTCCTCATTTAAGATATGCTTTTGATGTAACTGATCAGATATTTGAGGATAATCAAAAAAAATAAAGATTAATGCAAAAAATTTTACTGATACCCAAACAAATTGTAACTGTTAATAAAAAAGATGAAATTTTATTAAACGAATGTATTGAAGTTACAAATGGTGTAATTACTAATATCGGTAAATATTCTGAGGATGATATATCAAACTTTAATGGGGAAGTATTAAAAAAAACTGATCTTACTTTAATCCCGGGTTTTGTTCAAACACACATTCATTTATGCCAGACTTTATTCAGAGGTTTGGCCGATGACTTAGAATTATTGGATTGGCTCCAACTTAAAATTTTTCCTTTCGAGAATGCACACAACAAAGAATCTCTAAGAGCATCAGTCAGATTAGGAATTAACGAACTACTGCTTGGTGGAACAACAACAATTTTAGATATGGGCACGCTTCGTCATCAAGAAATTATTTTTGAAGAATTGATAAAATCCGGAATGAGATGTTTTGCCGGTAAATGTATGATCGATGTAAATGAACTTTTTCCTACATTCAAATCAAATACAAAAGATGAATTAAAAGACACTTATGAATTAGCAAAATCATTTCATAATAAAAATAATGGAAAAGTAAATTATGGTTTTGCACCAAGGTTTGCTTTGTCTTGCTCTGAAGAATTATTAATAGAAACCGGTAAAATGATGTCTGATTTTGATGGAAGTCTTTATCACACTCATGCTTCAGAAAATAAAAAAGAAATTGAAGAAATCAGAAAAAAATATAAAAAAGATAATATTGATTTTTATAATTCAATAGGATTGTTGAGTGATAAAACAATTTTGGCACACGGAATACATGTAAATGAAAATGAAATTGGAATATTGAAAAAACAAAAAGTAAATATTTCACATTGTCCGTCTTCTAATTTAAAACTAGGTTCAGGAATTGCAAATATTCCTAGATATTTAAAAGAAGGTATCTCTGTTTCTTTGGGAGCCGATGGTGCTCCATGTAATAATGAATTAAATATATTTACTGAAATGAGATCGGCAACATTAATTCAAAAACCAATTCACGGGGCAAGTGTAATGGGTGCTAAAACTGTATTTAAGTTAGCTACTATTAACGGTGCAAAGGCCTTAGGATTAGAAAAAGAAATTGGGAGTATTGAAGTCGGAAAAAAAGCAGACTTAGTATTAATGGATCTTGATACTCCATTTATGTCTGTAACAAATGATGAAAATAACATTTATTCTAAAATAGTTTATTCAGCTGGAAGAAATAATATTGATTCAGTTATGGTTGAAGGTGAATGGCTTGTAGAGAATAAAAAATCATTATTATATGACCAGAAACAACTTCGCTTTGACGGGGAAGAAGAATTTAAAAAACTACTTTCAAGAGTCTGACAATATTTATGGAAATAGTTTTTGCCACCGGAAATAATGGAAAATTAAAAGAAGTTAGAGAAATATTTTCTGATTTAGATGTAAAGATCAATTCTTTAAATGATTTTAAAGAAAATATTGATGTTATAGAAGATGGGAAGTCGTTTGAAGAAAATGCACTCAAGAAAGCTGAAGAGGTTCAACATCTTTTAAAATTACCTGTGATCAGCGATGATTCAGGGCTTGAAGTTGAGCAGTTAAACAGAGCTCCGGGAATATATTCAGCAAGATATTCAGGCGAAGATGCTACTTATGAAAAAAATAACCAAAAACTTATTGAGGAATTAAAAAAGTTTCAGCAACCACATTTAGCAAAATTTGTATGTGCTGCAGCTTTTTCTGATGGAATAAACAGACTGGTTGTCAGAGGAGAATTTAAAGGTCAAATAATTTCTGAAGCAAGAGGGAAAAACGGCTTTGGTTATGATCCGTTATTTTTACCAGAGGGATTGGATAAAACATCAGCTGAAATTAGTTCTGAATTGAAGAATAAAATAAGTCACAGAGCAAAAGCATTCAACAAATTAAAAGAAATGCTAATAGAAAATAAATTGATTTAAATATGAAGTTTATTTTGTAGCTATTATAACTTGAACTGTTCCCAAAGTAAAAATATGTTTCTCAACTTTTGAAAAGCCATAACTTTTCAGCATATCAACAAGATCAACTTTTTTATCAAAATTACCCACTGAATCAGGTAAATATTTGTAAGCTTCTCTGTTTCCCGAAATAATTCCCCCAACAAATGGTAAAATATTGTAAAAATAAAATTCATATAATTTTCTAATTACAATATTCTTTGGTAATCTAAATTCTAAAATCGTTGCTTTACCACCTTCACTTAAAATATTGTAAAATGATCTGAATCCTTCACCAATATCAAAAAAGTTTCTTACTCCAAAAGCAACAGTTATATTTGTAACTGAGCCAGGTTTAATAGGCATTTTTTCTGCAACCATTTGAATGTTTTTCCCTTTGATCCAATTACTTTTATTGTTAAAAAGTTTTAGCATATTGAATGAAAAGTCTGCTCCAAATATATTTTTAACCCCCATTTTTCTGGCTTGTATTGCAACATCCCCGGTTCCGCAAGCAACATCTAATAAAACTGATTTAGAATTAAGATCTGATAATTTTAATGCTTTTTTTCTCCAGTAAAAATCCAGTCCAAAACTTAAAAGATGATTTAAAAAATCATATTTACCGGCAATATTTTCAAAAATAAATTTTACTTGTTTTTTTTTATCTTCTTTTAAAACAGAATTATTGTTTAATTGATGTTTGGAAGTGTATTCAAATATTTTCATTCCTACTTTATTTCGCCACCAATTAAATAAATACTTTCCACTCCACATTGCAAAGATCATAAATACCAATCCGCCAATAAGATCAATAAAATAATGATACCATAAATAGACAGTAGAAAATATTAGCAAAGAACCCCAGGGTACAAAGAAATATTTTGATTTACTTTTTAACTTTACTGACAAATACATTACAATAAGAGTGATCATTGTATGTCCGCTTGGAAATACATCTCTTTGAACAACTTCCGCCGGGTTTGGAGTATTGGGGAAAAGTGACTCCCCAAAGTTTGTAACATCTCTCAAAAAATTTGTAAAATACAATCCGGGTAACTGCTGATTGATTGTTGCAAAATCGTGAAGAGTAAATCTAGGACCTATACCGGGTAACAAAAAATAACCCAAATATGAAAGAAAAAATCCATAAATAACAATAAATACTGAAAACTCAAAAGCAGTTTGTTTATTGTTATAAAGTAGTATCAAGCAAAGGAAAATGGGAAGCAAATAAAAAGAACCATAAACAATTTGTAATAGTTCTGTTAAAAATGGAAAAGCAAACTTATGCAAAAAAATTGTTGGATCTGTTCCAAATATCCATCTGTCAATCTTAATGAACAGCCAATCATAATCTACCGGTCTTAACGAATGTACTAAAAGATATATTTCCTTAAAAGTTAAAAGTACTAATGGTGCCAAATACCAATAGTGAAAAATTCTAATAATTCTTAAATCGTATTTATACTCAATAAATGCCATTGATAAAACAAATATTATCAAGCAAATATTAAGAAGAAGAAGCGTAAACCATAACTCTATGTAATTATTAAATGCAATATTTACAAAAGATAAAATTATAAAAAAGCTAATGGTAACAAGATCATAAGCTTTAATATTTTTAACAAAAGATTTTATCATACTCAATAAGTTTAAATTGCGATTACTTGTTATTGTTTATTTAAAATAAATTTAGACAAATTTATGAAATCAGTAATGTCTAAATCTTCAGCACGCTTCGAGAGCTCGATATCACAATTGCTAAAATCTATATCTCTAAATATACTGTTACTTAAAGAATTTTTAAGAATTTTTCTTCTGTTTCCGAATGAAGCTTTTACGGTTTTAATGAATATTTTTTGAATCTCTTCTGATTCGGAATTATTTATAAAATTCAAATGGATTACTGCTGAATTTACATTTGGCTTAGGTGTAAAGACATTTCTTGATACTTTGAAACAATATTTAACCTCACAGAAATAATTTAATATTATTGAAAAAATGCCATAATCTTTGGTACCTTTTTCCCCGGTCATCCGCTTAGCAACTTCGTGCTGCACCATTAACAAAGCATCATTTACTAAATTATTATTGTCTATTAATTTGAAAACAATTGGAGAGGTAATGTTATAAGGTATATTTCCTATTATTCTTAACTTTTTCTTATTTATATCAAAAATTGTATGTAAATCAATGTTCAAAAAATCATCATTAATTAAATTCAGTGATGGGAAGATATATCTTAAATCATCAATAACCCTTGTATCAATTTCAACAGCAGTAAATTTCTTGATCTTATCTGAAAGCAATTCTGTTAATGCACCTCGTCCCGGTCCAATTTCTAAAATATTATCATCTCTTTTAGGATTAAATTCAGATATAATATTATTCAATATATTTTTATCATGAATATAATTTTGGCCGAATCTTTTTAATGCTTTATTAGTTTCTAAATTCATCAATTAAATCTGTTTTCTATTTCCTTTAATTCTTCCAGCTTATCAGCCCAGACTAATAATAATTTATCTAGTTCTTCCTTAGACTTACTATAATCAGAATTTATTTTATTAGCTTTTTCTGGTTCTTTATATAAATCCGGATCAAATAGTTTTTTTTCTAATTCACCAACACTATTTTCCAATTCTTTAATTCTATTCTCAATTTTATTTACCTCTGCAGATAGATATTTTGTAGCTTGAAATTTTAATTGTCTTTTTTCAGCCTCAATCCTTTTTAATTGTTTATTACTTATAGAATTATAATTTTTCTTTTCATTATTATTTGAATTTGATCTTTTTAGATTTTCTATTTTCCAAAGATAATAATCAATATCACCTTCGTATAA
>PFGS01000177.1:0-1966 GCA_002783525.1 Ignavibacteriales bacterium CG12_big_fil_rev_8_21_14_0_65_30_8
AATGAAAAAAAACTTTACAGAAATTTTCAGGGTTACAGCACGCACGCCGGAACGGATCTTTATTCTATGGGAATAACAGCAATCAGTCAGTTAAATAATATTTATACCCAAAACTTTAAAACAGAAAAAGAATATTATGAGTCTTTAGATAAAGATACTTTGCCCGTTGCTAAAGGTTATCATTTAACGGAAGATGATCAATTAAGAAGAGACGTAATAATGAAGTTGATGTGCAACTTTGAACTTGATATGAATGCAATATCAGAAAAATATAATATTTCTTTTAAAGATTATTTTCAGTTTGGTTTGAATAATTTAAAAGAATTTCAAAAAGATAAACTCGTTAAAATTGAAAATGATAAAATAACAGTAACCGAAATGGGGAAACTGCTTATAAGAAATATTGCAATAAATTTTGACGGATACATTGAAAGAAAAGAAGATACTGCAAAATATTCAAAAACAATTTAACTATGAATAAAAAAGCTGTTGTATTATTAAATTTAGGTGGTCCGGATTCTTTGGAAGCTGTTCAACCTTTTTTAGAAAATCTATTTAACGATCCAGATATATTCAAACTTCCTTTTCAAAAACATTTAGCTAGATTCATTTCCAAAAAAAGAGCTCCAAAAGTTGAAAAGCAATATGAAAAAATTGGCGGTAAATCACCCATTGGTATGTGGACAGAAAAACAGAGACAAATGCTTGAAAGGAAATTAAGAGAAAATAATACCGATGTAGATGTTTACGTTGCAATGAGATATTGGAAGCCTGTGACAGGTGAAACAACAAAAGAAATTGAAAAGAAAGATTACTCAAAAATTATTCTTCTTCCATTATATCCACATTATTCTATATCTACAACAGGTTCATCATTTAATGAATGGAGAAGATGTTACAGAGGAAATGTAAACACTGTTTTTATAGATTCATATTTTGAAAACGAACTATACGTAAAAGCAATAAATGAAAAAATTGATAAATCACTATTACAATTTCCAGAAGAAAAAAGGAATAAAGTTCATCTTGTTTTTAGTGCGCATGGAACACCTGTTAGCTATGTAAAAAAAGGTGACCCATACAGCAATCATATAAAAAAAACAATGTCAGCTGTAATGAAATCTCGTAATGAAGAATTTTCGCTTTGCTTTCAAAGCAAGGTTGGTCCTGCAAAATGGCTTGAACCAAGCACTGAAAATAAAATAAAAGAACTAGCATCACTTTGCAAAGAAGATCTTTTAATAATTCCAATAAGTTTTGTTTCAGATCACATTGAAACAGAGTTTGAATTGGGAATTGAATATAAAAAAGTTTCAATAGAATCCGGGATTAAAAACTATATAGTGATGGAAGGGTTAAATGATTCACAAACATTTGTTGATGCTTTGTGTGAAATAACAAAGCCTTATCTAAATGAATAATAAAAAGAAAATAGTGGTTTTGGGCGGGGGAATTTCCGGTTTAACTACAGGTTACCTTTTAAAGAAAGAGGGTTTTGATGTTACTGTACTTGAAAAAAAATCTCAACCGGGTGGATCAATTGAAACAATTGTAGAAAATGGTTTTCTTTTTGACAAAGGACCAAACAGCTCATTAGAAGCTTATCCAATAATTAAAAAGATTGTTGATGATATTGGTTTATCAAATGAATTGGTTTATGCCAATCCTGAGGGTAGCAAAAGATACATTTTAAAAAACAATAATTTAATTCCTCTTCCAATGTCTCCTTTCTCTTTTTTTAAGACGCAACTTTTTTCTGTTAAAGCAAAATTCAGATTACTGGCAGAGCCTTTTATTAAAAGAGCAAACAAGGAAGAATCAATAGCAGAATTTGTTAAAAGAAGAATTGGAAAAGAATTTTTAGACTATGCTATAAGCCCTTTTGTTAGCGGTGTTTATGCAGGTAATCCATCTTCACTTTCTGTTAAATATGCATTCCCTAAATTATACAAACTAGAAAAGAAAC
>PFGS01000177.1:2048-10446 GCA_002783525.1 Ignavibacteriales bacterium CG12_big_fil_rev_8_21_14_0_65_30_8
GTTTTCCTTCAAAAATGGAATGCAAGTATTGCCAAATAAATTTGAAAAAAGTTTGGGCAAAAGTTTTTTATCTTCTTCCGAAATAAAAAGTATTACAAAAAATGATACCGGTTATAAAGTAATTTATTTAAAAGATAACATTCAAAAAGGATTGTTAGCAGATACGGTTGTTTCTACTGTTCCATCTTATGTCTTATCAAACCTAATTGCTGATATTAACAAAGAAACAACAAACAAATTAAAAGAAATTTTTTATCCTTCAGTTTTGGTTTTGTATCTAGGTTATAAAAAAAATTCTGTTAAAAGAGATCTTGATGGTTTTGGGTTTTTAATTCCGCAAAAAGAAAACAAATCCTTTTTGGGTGCAATCTGGAATTCAACACTTTTTCCTAATCGTACAACAAATGATGATGTTTGTTTTACGCTTTTTATCGGCGGTGCTTTGAATAAAGAATTGTCAAATAAAACAAAACAACATTTTATAGATAAATCAATAAAAGAATTCTCTGAAATTATGAATATACAAGATGAACCTTCTTTTATTTCATCAAAGCTTTGGGAAAAAGCAATTCCGCAGTATAATTTAGATTACTCAACTCAGTTAAAAGCAATTGAAGAATTTGAGAAAGAGAATCCCGGTTTTTTTATTGGTGGAAATTTTAGAAGAGGCATTGCTTTGGGTGATTGTTTTAATAGCGCAGAAATCCTTTGTGATCAAGTAAAAGAATATTTCAACAAATAAAAAAGTTAATATTTACTTAATTTAAATAATAAAATTTTATATATCGGAGAAAATGATGGCTACATATCCAACAAAAAGATTAAGAAGACTGCGTTACAATCCATTAATAAGAAATATGGTAAGAGAGACAATTTTAACAAAAAATGATTTAATTTATCCTTTGTTTGTTGTACCGGGAAAAGGAATTAAAAACCCTGTGAAATCAATGCCCGGTGTTTATCAACTATCGATTGATAACTTAATTAAAGAATGTGAAGAAGTTGTTTCATTAGGAATACCTGCAATAATTCTTTTCGGAATTCCAGAACACAAAGATGAAAAAGGGTCTGAGGCTTACGATGACAATGGAATTATTCAAAAAGCTGTAAGAGAAATCAAAGCTAAAGTAAAAGATCTTGTAGTTATTACAGATGTTTGTCTGTGTGAATATACATCCCATGGACACTGCGGTTTGCTAAACGGAGAAGAAATATTAAACGATGAAACTGTCTCACTTCTAGCAAAAGAAGCAATCTCTCACGCTGAAGCCGGTGCCGACATGATAGCACCTTCTGATATGATGGATGGAAGAGTTGCAGCAATCAGAAAATCTTTGGATTATAAAGGTTTTACAAATATCCCTATTATTAGTTATGCTGTTAAATATTCTTCCGGATATTACGGGCCTTTCAGAGATGCAGCGGATTCTGCTCCGGCATTTGGTGACAGGCGATCTCATCAAATGGATATTGCTAACAGAGACGAGGCTATTAGAGAAGCAGAATCTGATGTTGAGGAAGGTGCTGATATTATTATGGTAAAGCCTGCAGGTCCTTATCTTGATATTATAAGAAGAGTAAAAGATAAATTTGAAATGCCTACTGCTGCTTATCAGGTAAGCGGTGAATATTCAATGATAAAAGCTGCCGCTCAAAATAACTGGATAGATGGAGAAAGAGTAATGCTTGAGTCGTTGATATCAATTAAAAGAGCCGGTGCAGATATGATTCTTACTTACTTTGCAAAAGATGTTGCAAAATGGATAGATTCTAACAAGTAGTTAAAATGATAGATCATGAAAAATTCTCCAACAATGTAAAAAACATTTTGGTTGTAGGTAAAAACAATCAAGTTGGGGATATGATTTGTTCTCTTCCTTTATATGCGGCTTTAAAAAAGAAATATCCCGATTGCAACATTACACTTGTTGCAGCCAAAACAAATTATCCTATTCCTATAAAAGAGATAAACAAATATATTGATAATGTAATTACACTAGATAGATCCAGCTTAAAAACCAATGTCGCTTTTTTGAAAGAACTGAGAAAAACAAAATATCAAATCGGGATTGTTCCATCTACAATAACTCTTTCTTCTACTTCACATATTGTTAATTATTTATCAGGCGCAAAAATTAGGGTTGGGGTTAAAAACATAGAAGGTAAAAAAAATAAAACAGCTTATCTGTTAAATGTAAAAAGTAGTTTTGACTGGGATAAAAATAAAACACACCAAAAAGAAAGAAATTTAGACGTTGTTAAACAAATTGACTGTGATTTAACTGCTGATGAATTAAAAAATATCAAAATTAAGATTGATAAAGAAGGTGAAACTTTTGCAAATGAATATATCAGAACCAATTTCCCTAAAAAAGAAAAATTAATTGTTGGTGTTCATCCGGGGGCAGGTAAATTAGAAAATATTTGGAATGTTGAAAATTTCAAAAGTTTAATAAAAAGATTAAATGATAAATACTCTCCTTACTTTTTGATCACCGCCGGTCACACAGATAAAACTGCAATTAATAACTTATTTTTATCTTTAAAAGAGTATAATATTGAATATCAATTGGCTCAAAATATTGAATTTAAAAAACTTGCTGCATTATTAAACAGAGTTAATTTATATATCACCAATGATACAGGGCCAATGCATATTGCTGATTCTGTTGGTGGAAATGTTCTTGCTCTTTTTGGCCCGACAAATAGTTACGAATGGGGTCCAAGAAGAAAAAGTTGTTTTTCTATTCAATCTCATACAAAAAAGATAAATGATATTACTGTTGATAAGGTTTTCGATAAATCAGTTGAAATGTTAAAGAAAAAATAAATATGAATATTGAAATGGTTAGAAATTATTGCTTGGCAAAAAAAGGTGTAACGGAATCTCTTCCTTTTGATGAAGTTTCTCCTGTCTATAAAGTAATGGGCAAAATGTTTCTAATTTTAAGTATAGATCTACCTCATAGTATGAATGTTAAATGTGATCCTGAAATAGCAATAGAGCTAAGAGAAAGATATGATGCTGTTATGCCCGGCTATCATATGAATAAAATACATTGGAATACAGTAATGTTAGATGGAACGATCCCCGATAAATTAATTTATGAATGGATAGATGATTCATATAACTTAATTGTTAGCAGTCTTAAAAAATCTTTAATTGAAGAATTAAAAAAATTATAAATATGTGGTTAATTAGAATTACAATAGCTTTGCTTTTACTTTTTGGTCTTCAATTTTATTTTTTAAAAAAATTAAATCTCTCCATTAAAAACATCTTTAAAGATTCTTCTGATAAAAAAATAAAATTGTTCAACAAGATCTTTATAATAATATTTAATCTGTATCCGTTATTCCTGATATTGCTTTTATTGTATTCGCTATTTACAAGTAACAGTCGTTTGAATTTTCCGGAAGGCTCTTTAATTGATATTGCTTTAATTTTTCCTTTTTGGGTTTTGCTGTTTATAATAGTTCAATCTATTTTGTTTTTTGTGATAATAGATTTAATAAGCCTTGTAATTAAACTTGTTAGAAAAAGTTTTAGAGAAAAAATAAAAAAATATAACGCTGTTATTTCATTGTTGGTTGTTTGTTTTTTTACAATTTATGTTCCCGGTAGAATTTTATATGATTATAACACAATAGGCATCAGTACTTATAATTTTGTTAAAAACACATTGCCGGATAATCTAAATGGTTTTAAGATCGTTTTTATTTCTGACATGCAGGCAGATCGTTACACCACAGAAAAGAGATTAAATAAGTTTGTTTCTTTAGTAAACAATGAACAACCAGATCTTGTTTTGGTTGGCGGTGATTTTATTACATCAACTCCAAACTATATAAATCTTTCTGCCGAGATTGCCGGAAAAATTAAATCTAAATATGGCGTTTATTCTTGTGAGGGTGACCACGATAATTGGGCATACAGATGGGACACTAAAAAAAGTCTTACAGAAGTTGAAGAGGCGTTATTAAAAAAGGGTGTTAAAATGATCGATAACGATAACATAACGCTGTCAATTGATTCTTCTAAAATTAGAATAACATTTATTACTAATACTTACGTGCAAAGAATAAGTAATTCTATTTTAGATAGCGTTGTTGATAAGTCAAACAATTATAATCTAAAAATATTTTTAACCCACCAGCCAAGAAATTTTTTAATTAATAAAGCAAAAGAATATGATTATGATCTTTATCTGGCAGGCCATACTCACGGAGGACAAATCAGTTTTTTATTTCCTTTTATAAATTTATCTCCCACATTAATAGAAACAAAATATGTGAAAGGAGTGTTTAATTTTGGTAATTTAAAAGCAATTGTTACCGGTGGGCTCGGTATGTCAATTGCACCTGTTCGATATAATTCAACTCCTCAAATAAATGTTATAAATCTTATAAAATAATGAATAAATTAATTTTATCTCAAATATTTATTTATCCGGTTAAATCATTTTGCGGGATATCTGTTGACACTTCAGATGTAACAGAAAGAGGCCTGGAATATGACAGAAGATGGCTGTTGGTTGATGACAATAATGTCTTTATTACACAAAGAGATTTGCCTGATATGGCACTTATTAAAACATCAATAATTAATAATACTATTCAACTAAAACATAAAATAAAAAACATCGATCAAATTTCTATTCCAACATCTTTTACTTCAGGAAAAGAATTAAATGTTAAAATTTGGGATGATAATTGTTTAGCTCTTCATTATAATTCAGATATTGATAAATGGTTAAGTAAAGTATTTAATAAAAACTGCAAGCTCGTTTATATGCCCGATTCTACACAAAGATTTGTTGATAATACTTATGCTAAAAACAAAGAAATAGTGAGCTTTGCAGATGGTTTTTCTTTTTTAATAATTGGTCAGTCATCTTTAGATGATTTAAATAATAAACTTGATAAACCAATTCCAATTAATCGTTTTCGTCCAAATTTTGTTTTTACCGGAGGGACTCCTTTTGAAGAAGACAAATTAAAGAAAATCAAAATAGGTAAAATTATTTTTGATGTAGTTAAACCTTGTGAAAGATGTGTTATTCCAACAACAGATCAGGATACTGGTAAAAGAAATAAAGAACCTCTTTTAACCTTAAGTGGTTACAGAAAAATTAACAACAAGGTTATGTTTGGTCAAAATTTAATACAACATAATCTTGGTGAGATTTCTGTTGGTGATGAAATTGCTATATTAGAAAGAAAAGATTAAAAGATCATGAAAATCAAAAACACAATTATCTCGATTCTAATAATTCTTCTTGTTTCAAGTTTTACTGTTTATACTCAAACTGTAAAATTAAAATTTATTGAAACAACAGATGTTCACGGCAGCATTTTCCCTTATGATTTCAAAAACGATAAAAAAGCTCAAACCTCTCTTTCACAAGTTTATACATATGTTCAACAAGAAAGAGCTAAAAAAGACCAGCAGGTAATTCTGCTGGATGCAGGAGATATTTTACAAGGTCAGCCTCCTGTTTATTATTATAATTTTGAAAATACTAAAGAAAAACATCTTGTTGCGCAGGTAATGAATTATATGAATTATGATGTAGGAACAGTTGGAAATCACGATATTGAGCCAGGACATGATGTTTATGATAGAATAAATAAAGAATTTAATTTTCCATGGCTTGCAGCAAACGCAATAAAAGAAACTACAGACAAAACTTATTTTCCTCCTTATAAAATACTTGTAAGAGATGGAGTAAAAATTGCCGTTCTGGGAATTATTACTCCGGGAATACCAATGTGGCTTCCAAAAAATATTTGGAGCAATATTGATTTTGAAGATATGATATTAACTGCAAAAAAATGGGTTAAAATAATTAATGAAAAAGAAAAACCGGATATACTTATCGGGCTTTTTCATTCAGGGGTTGACGCTACTTACGGTAATCAAAGTGCAGATATGCCAAGAAATGAAAATGCTTCGGAGCTTGTTGCCAAACAGGTTCCCGGTTTTGATGTTGTTTTTGTTGGTCACGATCATCATGGTTGGAATTATACAGTTAAAAACACTGATGGAAAAAATGTATTGATCCTGGGAGGTATTAATGCTGCAAGAACTGCTGCTGTTGCAAATGTAACTATAAATCTTTCGGATAAAAACAAGAAGGTCGTCACCGGAGAAATAATAGAAATAAAGGATTTTATTCCTGATGAACAATTTTTAAGCCACTTTAAAAAAAGTTTTGATGAAATAAAAAAATATACAACTCAAGATATTTGTTATTTTACCAAAACAATTTCTACTAAAGATTCATTCTTTGGTAATTCACCATTTGTTGATCTTGTTCAAAATATTCAGCTAAAAATTACTGGATCAGATGTTTCTTTTGCTTCACCTCTTTCTTTTAACGCTGAAATTAATAAAGGTCCTGTTTATGTTAGAGATATGTTTAATTTATATAAATATGAAAATTTACTTTATACTTTTAAAATGTCCGGAAAAGAAATTAAAGATTATTTAGAATTTTCATATTCAAGATGGTTTAACAAAATGAAAAATGAAGATGATCATCTTTTAAGATTTAAAATAGATGAGAAAAACAATATAATATATTACAAAGGGCATCCTGCTTTATATAATACTTATTATAATTTTTCTTCAGCTGCAGGAATTAACTATGCTGTTGATGTAACTAAACCGACAGGTGAAATGGTTTCAATCTCTTCTTTTTCCGACGGAAGAGCATTTGATCTTAACGGTGAGTACAAGGTTGCTATTAATTCCTATCGTGGCAATGGAGGCGGAGGCCACCTTGTGTATGGAGCAAAGATACCTAAAGATGATTTAATCAAAAGAATTCTTTCTTCGACAGATAAAGATTTAAGATTTTATATTATGCAATGGTTAAAAAAAGAAAAAACAATTACTCCTGAAAAAAACAATAATTGGAAAATAATACCTGAAAACTGGGCAAAGAAAGGAAAAGAAAAAGACTATAAGTTATTGTTCGGTAATTAATTATATTTGTTTTTTAAATTATGAATACAACACTAAGTACATATTTTTTTAATGAAGCCAACAGATATATCCCGGGAGGCGTTAACTCTCCTGTAAGGGCATTTAAATCTGTAGCAGGAAATCCAATTTTTATAGAAAGGGGGGAAGGTTCTAAGTTTTATGATGTTGATAAAAATGAATATATAGATTATATAGGTAGTTGGGGCCCTCATTTGTTGGGACATAATCCACAATTTATAAAAGAAGCACTTTTTGAAGCCATTGAAAACGGTGTGAGTTTTGGAACCCCAACTGAATTAGAAATTAAAATTGCAAAACTTATTATTGAAATGGTTCCTTCAATAGAGTTAGTTAGAATGGTTAACAGCGGAACCGAAGCTACAATGAGTGCAATAAGATTAGCCCGCGGCTATACCAAAAAAGATAAGATTATAAAATTTGAAGGTTGCTATCATGGTCACGCAGATTCTTTTCTTATAAAGGCTGGTTCAGGTGCTTTAACATTGGGTGTTCCTACAAGTCCAGGGGTTACAAAAAATATTTCAAAAGATACTTTGATTGGTGATTATAATAACATCGACTCAGTTAAGAATTTAATTTTAAAAAACAAAAACCTGGTTGCTGCAATTATAATTGAACCAATTGCAGGTAATATGGGTGTAGTACCTGCAGAAAAATCTTTTATTAAAGGTTTAAGAAAGCTTTGTGATGAAGAAGGTATAGTATTAATCTTTGATGAAGTAATGAGCGGGTTTAGGGTTGCAAAAGGTGGAGCACAAGAATTACTGGGGATAAAACCTGATATAACAACGCTTGGTAAAATAATTGGTGGAGGTTTGCCTGTAGGTGCATTTGGTGGAAAAAAAGAAATTATGGAATTAATTGCACCAAGCGGACCTGTTTATCAAGCTGGAACATTAAGTGGAAATCCTTTGGCAATGTCAGCAGGGTTCACTGTATTAAATTATTTAAAGGAAAAACCAAGTGTTTATCTAGAGCTGGAAGGATCATCATCTTATTTAGCAAATGGATTTAAAGATAATTTAAAAAATATAAAAAAGAATTTTGCTTTTAATCGTGTTGGTTCTATGATGTGTATGTTTTTTACGGAAGAAAAAGTAATTGATTTTAAAACAGCGCTAAAGTCTGATACTTTAGTGTATGGTAGATACTTTCACGAAATGTTAAAGAAAGGTGTGTACTTTGCGCCATCTCAATTCGAAGCATTATTTGTTTCAACAGCACACACAAAAGAAGATCTTGATAAAACCATAAAGGCTCATGGAGAGGCTTTATCTGCTATTTATAAAAAAAATTAAGGGTCTGTAAAATAATTTGTGTAAATGGCGTTTTCATTAAAGAAAAGGCTCCAGCCTTTCCTCAAAGTTAATAGAAAAATTAGAAAGA
>PFGS01000157.1:0-10324 GCA_002783525.1 Ignavibacteriales bacterium CG12_big_fil_rev_8_21_14_0_65_30_8
AAAATAGTGATAAATTGGAAATTTATCTATAATTTAAAGCAATCAATATTTTTCCTTATAAATAGTGATAACTAATATTTTTAACTCAAAAAGACAATTAAAGCTGATTATAAAAATAATTAGTATTGCTTATCTTTTTCTCCAACCGGGTTGTTTGAATTATATTCAAGATGTTAACATTTATCCTGATGGATCCGGTAAAATGAGCATGCATTATTGGAGTAATTTACCTTATGATATTAATTCTGATCAACTCAAGAATTTAACTTTCTTTAATCCTGAATTTTTAAAAAAAGAATTTACATCTGATTATTATAAATTAGAAGGAATAAATGTATATACTGATACTACTGACGGAACAACTCATGCAATTGTTGATATAACATTTGACAGTATTGATTCATTGAATAAATCAAAAACATTTAAGAATTCTAATTTTTTGCTGCTTGAGGACGACGACGGTATAACTACCTTTACTCAAAATGTTCCACATGTAAGCCATAATTTTATTACAGATTCCAGTAAGTTCAGCATAACCTATAAACATACTTTTTATGGAAAAATTTATGATGATAATTCTCAGGAAAAAGAAAACAATACTTTAATTTGGAAGTTTAGACCTGAAGAAATTGATTCCGGTAAAGTTTTATATGCTAAATATAAACCTTTTAGGTTGAAAGAGACTCCGGAATGGATTTATATACTAAGCGGTGTTGTAATAATTATTGTGCTTTTTTTCTTGTTAAAAAGGAATAAATAATATTGAAAAAAAACATTAAATTAATTTATTTTAGTTTTGATGAATAATAAATCTATACAGAAAAATAACTTTAAAAATAAATTTGAGATATTATTAAATGTTTCAGATGATTTAATCTTTATTTTAAATCCTTCAGGTTATTTTGATGTGGTTAATAAAAGCGGAGCTAAAAAACTGGGGTATAAAGAATCTGACATTATTGGTAAACATTTTACTGATTTTATAGATTCTTCAGATTCAGTAATAGTATCCGAATCAATAAAAAAATTATTAGAAAACAAAAAAGTTGTATCCTTTAGAGCAAATTTAAAATCTCTTGATGGTTCAAATGCTTTTTATGAATTTAATTGTAATTCTATAATAGAAAAAGATGAAATTAGTAATATTATTGGAATTGGAAGAGATATTACACAAAATATTGATGATCAAAATAAATTAGCCGACCTAAAGGAAAAACTTTCCGAGGCAAATAGACTTATATCTATTGAGAGACAAAGATCAATTTACAGCAAATCCATTTTGGAAGAGTTGAACAGGTTAAAAAATGAATTTATGTCCAGCATTTCACACGAAATGAGAACTCCTTTAGCTTCAATTATAGGTTTCTCCGAGACTATTGATACCGATTCACAAATGCCTATAGAAATGCGTGAAGAATTTAATAAATTAATTCTTAACGAAGGTAAAAGACTTGCCAGATTGATCAATGATATTTTGAATATATCAAAACTTGAAGGCGGGGAAATAAAACTTGAAAAGAAAAAAATAGATATTGTTAAGTTAATAAATAATGTTGTAGAAGAAACTAAACCAATTATTAGTGAAAAAGAATTAAATTTAACTCTTGATCTGCCCAAGGATGAAAATATATTAATTCTTGATGAAGAAAAAATTAGTCAAATATTAATTGAATTAATAAATAATGCTGTTAAATTTACTTCAAAAGGGGGCAGAATAACTATTATTGGGCAATCTTTATATAAAGAATTTGAAATTATTATTTCAGATACAGGTATTGGGATTCCCGAACAAGATATTAATAAAATATTTCAGAAATTTTTTAGAGCTGAAGTAAATGAATCTGAAATTCAAGGAGCAGGCTTAGGCTTGGTTTTTGTTAAACAAATTGTAGATTTACATAAAGGATTTATTTCTGTTCAAAGTGATTTGAACAAAGGTACTTCCATTACAATTAAACTACCGTTATTATTAGTAAATCAATTGTAAAGGAGAAAAGTGAGTAAAGTCATTTTTATTTGTGACGACGAAAGAGCAATTTCTAAGTTGTTAAAATATTGGGTAAAAGATAAATGGGATTATGAAACTGAAGTTTTTGATTCCGGTGAAGACTTATTAAAAAGATTGGAAAATAAAAAACCCGATCTATTATTATTAGATATTATGCTTCCAGGAATCAGCGGACTTGATGTTTTAAAAAAGATTCGTGAAACTGACCAGCAGCTTCCTGTTATTATGCTTTCTGCACAAGGTGATGTTGAAACAGCAGTTGATTCATTAAGATTTGGTGCTTTTGATTATTTTCCAAAGCCAATCGATGTACAAAGATTAGAACCTACTGTAAAAAATGCTATCAAAAATTATGAATTAACTAAAGAATTAGAAAACTTAAAAGAAACTGTTCAAAAAGAATATAGCTTTGATAATATTATTTCTGCCGATAAAAGAATGCAGGAAGTATTCAAATTAGTTTCAAAAGTATTAGACAATGATATAACTGTTTTAATACACGGAGAAAGTGGAACTGGAAAAGAACTTATTGCCAGAGCTATTCATTATAATGGTAAAAGAAAAGATAAACCATTTATTGTTGTAAATTGTGCTTCTATACCAAGAGAATTATTAGAGAGTGAATTATTTGGCCATGAAAAAGGATCATTTACCGGCGCACATCAAAGAAAATTGGGAAAATTTGAATTAGCAAACGAAGGAACAATCTTTTTAGATGAAGTTGGTGAACTGGAAATGCTCTTACAAGCAAAATTACTCAGAGTAATTCAAGAAAGAGAATTTGAAAGAGTAGGTGGAACAGAACTTATAAAAACAAATGTTAGAATTCTATCTGCCACAAACAGAGACTTGAGAGATGCAGTTCAGGAAAAGCATTTTAGAGAAGATCTTTATTACAGATTAAACTCGTTTCCTATTTTTATTCCTCCTTTAAGAAGCAGAAGGGGTGATATTCTTGTATTAACCGAATATTTTTTGAAAAAATGTAATGAAAAATTAGCAAGGGACATAAAAGGATTTACAAAAGCAGCAATTAAGAACATTTATGATTACGACTGGCCCGGAAATATAAGGGAAATGGAAAATACAATTGAGAGATGTATAATAGTTGCAGAAAAAGAATTAATTGATGTGGAAGATTTACCTCCGCATATTAAACAAAATGAAGACAAAAAATCGCATGCAATACCTGAGGGCGGGTTATTTGAAGGTAATACTATTATTCCTTTTGAAAAATTAAAAGAAGATGCAATTAGACACGCTTTAGAAGTAACAGATGGAAATATTGTTGAAGCTGCTAAAAAATTAAAATTAGGCAGGGCAACAATTTATAGGCTCATGGAAAAATATAGAATTGAAAATCGTTCAAACGAATGATATCTTTAGTAAACTTATTATTATTTGGATAAACTATGGATTTTACAAAAGAAAAATATGGGGATATAACAGTTGAAATTGTTAATCTAACAAGAGCAACACTTAAAGAAGCTGAAGAATTTAAATTGACTTTAGCTCAGGATATAGAAGAACATGTTAGAAAAATTGTTGTTGATCTTAGACAATGTGAATTTATTGATTCTACTTTTCTTGGGGCATTAGTAGTAACACTAAAAAAAATAACTACTCTTGGTGGGGATCTAAAACTTGTAGGATTTCAACCGGCTGTACATTCAATGTTTGAGTTAACCAGAATGTATAGAGTGTTTGAAGCATTTTCAACAAAAGAGGAAGCTATTGCCAGTTTTTCTTGACCTTAATTTTGATTTATAATTAAATAATTTTACACATGAATGGAAAAACTCAGAAATCAATTTTAGTAATAGATGATGATCCCATAATTAGAGACCTGCTAAACCAACAACTTTCCTTAAACTTCTATAATGTTTACGAAGCTGCTAAACCATCTGAAGCACAAAAAATCCTGGAAGACAATAATATAGATTTAGTTTTATGTGATATTATAATGGACGAAATGGACGGTTATGAATTTTGTGCCATTGTAAGAAAGAATAAAAAATTAAGCTTAATTCCATTTATATTCGTTACCGGAGATCCAACAGTTGGTAATAAAAATAAAGCACTTGATGCCGGCGCCGATGATATAATTTTTAAACCGGTTGATATTGACAATCTGTTATTCAAAATACAAGCATTACTCCGCAGATCAGATATTTATAAAAATTTTGGAAATAAAAATAAAGTTGAGGAATCTTTTTCTGAACAAAAAGCAAAAATTTTATTAGTAGATGATGATAAATCTTTGGGAATGTTGTTTCAATATAATCTTAAAAAAGAAGGTTTCTTTTGTGAATTTATGCCAAGTGCTGATGAAGGATTAAAAAAAGCAATTGATTTTAAACCTGACTTAATAATTTCTGATATTATGATGCCTGAAAAAGATGGATTTGAATTTAGGCGAATGATATTAAAAGAAGAATCTCTTAAAGGAATTCCTTTTGTATTTCTTACCTCCAAAGGGGAAGAAGATGATATACTTGAGGGTTATGATTTAGGTATTGCTGATTATGTTTTAAAAACTGCAGGACCTAGAGTTGTGGTAGCAAAAGTAACAGCAATAGTTAAAAGTTTAGGAAAAGAAAGGCAAAAAGCAGTTTCAGAACTTCAACATGCAGCAGATTCAATTCATGTAAAAGTTGTTCCGGATACAACACCAAAATTTGAAGGCTTTGATATTCAACAATGGCATCAGACATATAAAGGAATACCAGGTGGTGATTTTCTGGATTATTTTACTTTAGATGAAAATAATCTGGCTATTGTTTTAGGCGATGTAATGGGTAAGAAATGGGGTGCCTGGTATTTTGCATTTGCTTATGCAGGTTATGTTAGAAGTGCAATAAGAGTTGTATTACAAAATGCTACTAATCTTACACCAAGTATTATTTTACAGCAAGTAAATAAATCTGTATATAAAGATGCAAAAGTATCTGAAGTTTTTGCAACATTATCTATTGTAATAATTAATAAGAAAGACAAAACTCTTAAGTATACAGGTGCAGGTGATTTACCTATTTTATATTTAGACAGATCAAAAAATGAATTAAAAAAAATTCAATCAAAAGGTTTATTGCTGGGCTTTGCTCCTGATGGCAACTATGAAGACATTAATCTAAAACTTAATCAAAATGATTGTGTTTTTATAGTAACTGATGGTATAATAGAATCACGTAATCCCAATGGCGAACAATTTGGAGCTAAAACGATGAGCTCTGTTATAAGAAATATTACTCCTGAAGAAAATCCTATGAATAAATTAAAAACAGAATTTCAGAATTTTACAGGCGGTAATTTTGAAGATGATATAAGTCTGATTACAATTCAGGCCAAATAAGTTTTAATTATTTGATTGAAGTTTTTCTGCCGTATCTGCAATTTTTAATTGTTCTAAAAGCTCATCAAGATCACCTTCCATTATATTTGAAAGATTATAAAGCGTTAGCCCAATTCTGTGATCAGTAACTCTGTTTTGGGGATAATTGTATGTTCTTATTTTATCACTTCTGTCACCGCTTCCAACCATAGTTTTTCTTTGAGCAGAAATTTCATCTGTGTGTTCTTTTAATTTTAAGTCATAAAGTCTGGCTCTAAGCACTTTCATAGCTTTGTTTCTATTCTTAAGCTGTGATCTTTCATCCTGGCACTGTACTACAATTCCTGTAGGAATGTGAGTAATTCTTATTGCTGTTTCAACTTTGTTAACATTCTGCCCGCCTGCACCACCGGATCTATAAACATCAATTCTTAAATCTACCTGATTAACTTCAACCTGAACATCTTCAGCTTCCGGTAATACAGCAACAGATGCTGCAGAAGTGTGCAGTCTTCCGCTTCCTTCAGTTTGCGGTACTCTTTGAACTCTGTGTACACCGCTTTCAAATTTTAGACTGCCGTAGATTTGTTTACCAGAAACTGTAAAAATTACTTCTTTTATTCCCCCCAAACCTGACTCACTTAGATCTATCAGCTCAATTTTCCAACCTTTAAGCTCTCCATATCTCATATACATCCTGTAAAGATCATAAGCAAATAATGATGCTTCTTCACCACCAGTACCTGCGCGTATTTCCATAATAATATCTCTATCATCATTTGGATCTTTAGGAAGTAAAAGTAATTTTATTTCTTCTTCTATTTTTACTGCTTCTGTTTCTAACTCTTCCAACTCTGCTTCAGCCATTTCAATAAGATCAGAATCTTTTTCGTTATCAATTATTTCTTTGTTACCTTTAATATTGTTTAATACTCGTGAGTACTTTTTATAACATGTAATTATATCTTCAAGATCACTTCTTTCTTTACTTAATTGAATTACTTTATCTCTGTCCTTTAGTAATTCAGGGTCAGATAATTGTTGATTAATTTCTTCGAAATGTTTTTTAATCTTTTCTAATTTTTCTATTAACTTCATATAATTCCGCTAAATTTTAGTTTGTAAATATACCAAAGGGGTGTATTAAAAGCTAAATAGAAGAGCTAATTATAATAAGTTGAAACTATATTATAGGTGTGTTTTGTTGATTCAATATGCCAGATAAGTTTAATATTTGTAGCTGATATTAATACTTCTGCTGAATATTTATCTTTTTCGCAAATATGTGGTTTAAGACTTTTCCACATATTATTTTTTTCGTTATAAAAATCAACAAGAAATATTGGTTTTGTTTTGCCAAATCTTAAATGTTCTAACTTTATGATTGAGTCGTTTTTTGCTGTCCATCTGTAGATATTTTTAGAAATAACTTTTTGTCCGTCTTTGTTTATCCAATCACCTAATTCCTGAGTAATTATTGATGATTTATTAGGCTGGGTTACATTTATATCACAATTAAGTTGGATATTTAATGATGGAATCGGATGGTTAACAACAAAATGAAGTTTCTTTACTTTTTCAATTTTTCCGAAAAGATATTTTAAATTTGTATTCATTACATAAAATGTAATGGGAGGAATATTTTAATATTCCTCCCAAATTATTGTTATAAATTTTTCATCCAGACTTTTCTTAGTTTCAGTTGTTCTTCAGTTGCATTTGGGTTTACTTCAAATACATGTTTATTTTCTCTTGCAGAAATTTTTGATGTAACTTTTACAAGTTTATTTTCTCTTGTCAACGTGAAATTCATGCTATCGCCAACTTTTAATTTAGCAAATTTAGCGAATGCTTGATTTGCGTTTTGTAGTGTAACTTTTATTCCTTCAACCTCTTCAATTATGTCTCCATCTAGCAGTCCTGTTTGATCTGATTTATGAGATTTTGCAATTATAAGTTTCTGACCTTTTACACCAATTTGTACTCCTAATGATGCTTTAGAACTATCTACACCTTTAACAGAGAAGTAATCAATACCAATTTTCTTAAAGTATTCTTTTGTAGGAAGCGGTTCAGCTCCTTTAATGTATTTATTAATAAAATCTCTTATTTCAGGATAGGTCATATCTACTATTTCATTGAAAAAGTTAGCTTCAGAAAATGATTTATGCTTTCCATATTTATTTGTCAATTCTTTTAATAATTCTCTTAGTCCAAATTTACCTTTTGAAAGTTCTAACAAACGAATATCTAATAGGGTTGGAATAACAGCTCCTTTCATATAAATGTTTCCGTATTGTTGTGGTAATTCGGTTGCTTTTAATCCTAATTCAGTTAAACTTATTGATTGATCGAAGAAATCATTTGTTATTAATTTTTGGGAAGTAGTTTTTAGATATCCATCTAATGACATTAAGCTATCTCTCAGCTGAATAATATTTGCAGCCCATTCAGTAACTCCTTCGTAAAGCCATAAATGTTGTGACAATACAGGTTTAACAAAATTAAAATTTTCAACCAATTCACTATGAATATTTAAAGGAGTTACAATGTGGAAAAATTCGTGAGCAGCTACTCTTTTTATACCATCAATTACTGGCTTTGTTAGTGGAGCTTCTTTATAGACATATTCTGAACTATAAGAATGTTCCCAAGCACCAACTGTAACATCTTCAAAATGGAAAAGAAATTCATAATGTTTAACAGGTAACCCATTTATAAATTTACTTTCCGCATCTAAAATATCGCTTATTACATTTAACAGATCAGTAGATTTTATTAATCCGGTCTTGGAATATGTATATATGTTAACATCAGTATCTTCAATTTTGGTTGTTGCTTTCGTTAATTTTCCCATAAGGATTGGTGAATCTACTATGTAATCATATGATTCAGCTACATAATATCCATCACTGTTAGTATGTAAAGCGGTACCAATTGTCCAGTTAGAAGGGTATTCTAATTTTACAAATATTTGGTCTGATTGTTTTCCCCAGAAATATCCAAATACAGCCTGTCCATTTATCAACGCATGATCTTCTTCAATAGATGTACCTGCCATTGGATATACAGGATGTTCTTGTACCGGAGTATCCCAAGTATCTGAAATTGTATAAGTAATTTTATAAACGTCTTCTGGATCTTTTATTTTGTATTGATTCGTTGAAATTTTCTCAACTTCAAGACTATCTCCGTTATCATTAAAGGCGTTAAAATTTTTTACAAATCTACCAATGTTCATAATTTGGTATGTACCCGGTGCTGTAGATGCAAATTGGAAAATGTTATTTTCACTCGAAAGATCCTTAGGATAAACAGTAACCTTAAAAGTATCGTTTGTTCTGTCATTTAAATTGATTACAAATTTTTGCTGTGCAAAAACACTTAAGCTTAAAACAATAACCGTTAGGAAAACTAGTTTAGCTTTTCGAATCAAGAAATTCATTCATTACTCCATTAATATACTTGCTAACTACTTTAAAATAATATCATATTATATCTTGCATTTAATGAAAATGATAAGCGTTCTATAATTATGATTAACGGATTAAATAATAGTTAAGTATTTAGGTCAATATGTTGTAATTTTAGGTTTCTTAATATGACTTTAGGGTTTTAATTCTTTAAATTTATTTAACAACAAAAAATCCGTTTTAAATTGAAAAAATTTGATATTCCTACATATTATCAGAGTTCTATAATATCTAAAATTAAAGAAATTAGATATTTAAAAGATCCAAGAAAGATTGATAATTCTCCCACAAGATTAGATTTTGGTCCTGTTATATTTTATGTAGCCAGACATTTTGGATTTTGTTATGGAGTAAAAAATGCAATCGATATTGCGTATAAAACAATAAATGAAAATCCTAAGAAAAGAATTTATTTACTTAGTGAGATGATCCACAATCCGAATGTAAATGCAGATCTGCAGGGAATGAATGTAAAGTTTATTATGGATACATCAGGTAATCAAATTATTCCTTGGGAGCAATTAACAAAAGAAGATATTGTTATTATCCCGGCTTTTGGAACAACTTTGGAAATAGAAAATAAATTAAACGAAATTGGAATAGATCCATATAAATATGATACTACCTGTCCATTTGTCGAAAAAGTTTGGAACAGATCATCTCAGTTGGGTGATGAAGAGAGTACTGTTATAATACACGGTAAAAATACACACGAAGAAACAAGAGCAACTTTTTCACACAGTATTAAAAATGCACCTTCATTAATTGTAAGAGATTTAAAAGAAACTGAATTTTTAGTCTCAGTAATTTTGAAAGAAAAAAAAGAAGAAGACTTTTATGAATACTTCAAAGGTAAATATTCTAAAAGTTTTGATGTGTCTAAAGACTTACAAAAAATTGGCGTTGTAAATCAAACCACAATGCTTGCCTCAGAAACATCTGCAATTGCAACACTTTTGAAAGGTACAATGATAAAAAAATATGGACAGGAAGAAATTGAAAAACATTTTGTAGATACCAGAGACACACTATGTTATGCAACAAATGATAATCAGAATGCTACATATACTTTGTTAAAACAAAAAGCTGATTTTGCAATTGTAGTCGGTGGATATAACAGCTCAAACACAGGACATATTGTTGAGCTTTGTAATGAGAAGATAAAAACCTACTTTATCTCTGATTCAAATAAAATAATTGATAAGAAAAACATTTCACATTTTGATCTAAAAAATAAGAATGAAGTTTTAACAGAAAATTATTTACCCGAAAAAGAAAAGACAGAAATACTTTTAACAAGCGGTGCATCCTGCCCGGATGCAGAAGTAGATAGAGTTATGTTAAAATTATTAGCAATGTTTGATAATACTAACAATATTGATGGTGTTGTCAAACAAATAGCTAATTAGTTAACATTTACAAAATTTGATTGTAAAACTTCTTTTGTTTATTGTTTTTTGATCCAACTATTAAATTTATCAATTGCTTCACCACACTTTCCTAAATAAATTG
>PFGS01000157.1:10383-11705 GCA_002783525.1 Ignavibacteriales bacterium CG12_big_fil_rev_8_21_14_0_65_30_8
AACTTATAAGGAATAAAGTAAATCATGACTATTATCGTTCCCTTTATTCTTCAGTCTGCAACTCTAATACTTTTTTATAGGATGTAGTTTCATCAATTTGAGTTTTGCTTATAGTTGATATAAATAATGCAGTTATAATTACAACAAATAACTTAAGTTGATTTTTCAACTTTTATATCATTCTATATAAAACTATTTTTTTATATCTTATATTAAAAGAAAAATATTATAAACAGTTAATATTTAGTTATCTTTTCCATTGCAATATCAAAGCCTGAAATTAATTCTTTAAATAATTCATCGACTGAAAGTATATTTTTAATTAAACCGGAACTTTGTCCGGCTTCTAATTCTCCTTCAATTTCATCACCCTCAAAAATTCCCAGCCTTTCTCTTTTTTTACCGAGCAGTTCCTTAAGTTGATCTTCATTCCACCCACTTTGCTCTGCTTTATAAGAACGGTCAGCAAAATCATTTTTTAACATTCTTACAAGTCCAATTTTCTTATATGCAAGTATTGTGTCATTATCTTGTGCTTCAACCACTCTTTTTTTGTAGTTAGTATGAGCTGAAGATTCAATAGTTGCCGCAAACCTAGTCCCGATTTGTACACCTTCAGCACCTAAAGATAAAGCTGCTAAAATACCTCTCCCGTCAGCAATGCCCCCTGCAGCAATAACAGGTATCTTAACTGCATCAACTACCTGAGGTATTAAACACAATGTAGTTGTTTCATCAATTCCATTGTGTCCACCTGCTTCTACGCCTTCTGCAACTACTGCGTCACAACCGGCTAGTTCTGCCTTCAATGCAAATTTTACAGAGGGCACAACATGCACAACAATAATATTATTATCTTTTAATTTTTGTATAAATGTTTTTGGATTTCCGGCAGAAGTAAAAACTACTTTTATATTATTTGAAATACAAACATTAACCAGATCTTCAGCATCTTTTCTCATTAAAGGTATGTTTACACCAAAAGATCTATCTGTTGCATTTTTACATTTTAATATATGTTCTTCTAATAATTCAGGTTTCATTGAACCAGAACCGATAAGTCCTAATCCACCATTATTAGAAACAGCAGATGCTAATTTCCAACCTGAAACCCAAACCATACCGGCTTGTATTATTGGATGTTTTATTCTAAATATCGTTGTAATTCTATTATTTATCTTCATATAGAAACTGTCCGTTTTAATTTGTTAATAAAAACAAGATTAAGTAATTTTAAATTTATACTCAAACAAAATAATCAATTATGAGAGCAATTATACCTGTTGCTGGAATAGGAAGCAGATTAAAACCACATACTTATA
>PFGS01000228.1:0-2438 GCA_002783525.1 Ignavibacteriales bacterium CG12_big_fil_rev_8_21_14_0_65_30_8
TTACTTCTATAAATTACAGACAGATAATTATGTTAAAGTTAATAAAATGATATTGTTGAAATAAGCGATCTATTGAGGGATAGATAGATTGTTAAAAAACAAAATAAATAAGGGGAACAAAAAAGGGCGGTTTTTAACCGCCCTTTTATTTTAACAAAATATATTACTGCTTTCAATATTCCTAAGCTTACAAAAATCTTCTTTAATATGACTTTTCAGTCCCATTTGTGAGAAATAACTATCGTTATTAAAAAAATTCATAGTATAAAACCTTTAATTTTATTAGTTTTTGATAGGTTTTTAATACAACTGTGACATAAAATGATTGGCACGAGGCTTGTCTGTCACATTTCATCAAATTCAATACAATTTATTGAAGTATTTAATCTTAACTATTTTTTAAAAAACTTAATTAAAAAGCAATTCACTAAAAAAAGAGGGAAAAAATTATGAAAAAAATGTTTGTTTACTTTTTACTACCTCTCCTTATGTGTATGTCTATTGGATATGCTCAGACCCTTACTGTTAGTACCTATGGTCTTTCAGAAAGGGATGCTTCTAGAGCAGATACTTTAGCTGTACCTGGGATAAATAATAGTACTGTAACTAAATATTTTGATGTTCGTTACAACGGCTTACAAAATGTTGGAAATCAAACTAAAGTATTTTTGAAAGCTAATATGTCCGGTGCAAAATTAGCCTCACCTGTTTGGACATTTCTTTCAAAACCTTATGCCTCAACGGTAACTTTTGGTACTACATATAACATTGATACTTCAAATCAGGTTATTACATTTGTACCCGATAAAGTAGGTACTTATAAAATTGTGTGTACTGATGGAACAAAAAAGGATACAATTACAATTAACTCTTCAAATTATGTTGGATATGCTACCGGTGCTTGTAATTTCTGCCATAACGGATTTGTAACCCCAGATAAAATTTTTAGTAATTGGCAAAAAACAAAACATTCAACAACATTAGTTAGAGGGTTAGACGGAATATTAAGTTCACATTTTCAAGCAAGTTGTTTAAAATGCCATACAACTGGTTATGATACAAATGCTTCAAATGGTGGTTTTGATGATTTTTCATTTACTTTCCCAACTGTTATGCAAGTGGGTATGTATGATTCAATGAAAGCAGTTTATCCTGATGCAATGGTTTTTGCAAATGTACAATGTGAAAGCTGTCACGGACCTGGAAAAGATCACTATTCTGCTACAGATGATTTTAAAATACAAAAAACATTAGATCCTGACCTTTGTTCATATTGCCACGATTCCGGAACACATCATTACTTTGGCGAACAATATGATTATTCAGTTCATGCAAATCCAACTACACTAGCAAGAGGTTCAAGTACTTCATGTGCTCCATGTCATAGTGGTTCAGGATTTATTGAATATATAAAAGGCGGAAAACAAGCATTAAGTTCGGCGCCTGATCTTGCAAAAATAGCTTGTGCTACTTGCCACGATCCACACGATGCAACTAACGAACATCAGTTAAGAACTGTAAGTGTAACTTTAGGAAATGGATATTCACCAACCATTGGAGGTACTGGTCGTCTATGTATGAATTGTCATAAGAGCCGCAGAAATGCAGCAACTTATACAGACGATTATTTAAATAATCTAAGTTCTCATTATGGACCACATCACGGACCACAGGCAGATATGCTTTTAGGACAAAATGGAGTGACATTTGGTTTGAATTTACCCTCTTCAGCACATAAAGGCGCAGCAACAAATGCGTGCGTAGACTGTCATATGGCACCAAACTCTGTTCCTGTAACTTTAGTTGGTGAACATACATTTAATATGAAATTTCCTGATGGTACAGATAATGTTGGTGCTTGCGCACAATCAGGATGCCACGCTAGTTTTGGAACTAAATTCTCTGATAAGAAATTCTATGTAAATGGAAGTGCAGACTTAGATCAAAATGGAACTGCAGAAGGTCTTCAAATAGAAATTCAAGGATTGCTTGATAGATTAGCTAAATTATTACCACCAGTTGGTTCAACAACTGTAGATCCTATTAATGATTCAACACTTACAAAAGTTGTTGCTCAAGCTTTCTATAATTGGGATATGGTAACAGAAGACCGCAGTCTTGGTATTCACAATCCTGCCTGGGCTTATTCTTTATTAGCAGCATCAATTGGTAAATTAGATGGAACAACAGGTATAGAACTTATTAATAATTCAATTCCTGATACTTATGTATTATCACAGAATTATCCTAATCCATTTAATCCATCAACCAGGATTAAATTCTCAATACCTGAACAAACTAATGTTAAATTATTAGTTTATGATATATTGGGAAGAGAAGTAACACAGCTTGTAAATCAAGTAATGAATGCAGGTACTTATACATTCAACTGGGATGCTAAAGGAAATGCATCAGGTATTTACTTCTATAAATTACAG
>PFGS01000228.1:2542-3966 GCA_002783525.1 Ignavibacteriales bacterium CG12_big_fil_rev_8_21_14_0_65_30_8
CAAAAAAAAGTGATAAAAATCCCAAGCTTGAGAAAAAGAATACGATTAATGATAAATTATTATATAAAAAATATTTATATTTGAGCTAATTTACAAGAATTCTTGATGATTCAATGGCACACTGCTTGATTATCTTAAAAAAATTATATCACAAATGTTATTAAGTTTACAAAATGAAAAAGCTAAAAAATACAGATAATTTAAAAAGAGGGAAAAATTTTATGAAAAAGTTGTTTATATACTTTTTTCTACCTCTCTTAATATTTTCAACAATGGGCTACGGACAATCTTTATCTATTAAAACCCATGGTTTGTCTGAAAGAGATGTAACCAGAGACACATTATCAGTTCCTAAATATTTTGACAGAAGATACAGCGGATTAGAAAATGTTGGTAATCTTACAAAAGTATTTCTAAGGGTAGAAATGAGTGGGGGTAAATTAACAACACCTGTATGGGCATTTATAGCCAAACCATCAGGTTCAACGGTTGTATTTGGAACTACTAAGAACCTTGATACATCCAAGCAGGTTATCACCTTTATTCCTGACAAAGTCGGTACTTATAAAATTACAGTTACTGATGGAAGCTTAGTTGACACAATTACTATAAACTCTGCATTATATTTTGGAGTTGACGGTGGAGTTGTTTCCTGTAGGATTTGTCACGATGGTTTAGTAGATAAAAATGATCCAACGGTTACAAGATGGGAAGGCACAAATCACTCTACTACACTTAAACGCGGATTAGACGGGGTATTAAGTTCACATTTTAAGGCCAGCTGTATTAAATGTCATACAACCGGATATGATTCGAACGCAGCAAATGATGGTTTTGATGATTTTTCTTTTGTATTTCCAAGTGTTTTACAGGCCGGTATGTATGATTCATTGAAAAAAGAATACCCTCAAGCTATGGCATTAGCAAATGTACAATGCGAAAGTTGTCATGGCCCCGGTAGTGCTCATTATTCTACAATAACAGATGCAAAGATGGTAAAATCTATTTCACCTGACGTGTGTTCTTATTGCCACGATTCAGGCACACATCATTACTTTGGAGAACAATACGATAACTCAGTTCACGCTACAGGTACACATCAATATACAAATACATCTTGCGGCCCTTGCCATAATGGACAAGGATTTATTAATTACGTTAAGGGAGGAAAAGTAGGACTTACTCAGTCATTACCTGAAAATTTAAAAATAGCTTGTGCAACTTGCCACAATCCACACGATGCAACAAATGAACACCAGATAAGAACTGTTAATGTTACATTTCAAAATGGATATCAACCTCAAAATTCAGGCACAGGCGCACTTTGTATGAATTGTCACCAAAGTCGAAGAGAAGCTGTATCATATACAGATGATTATTTAAATAATCTCAGTTCTCATTTCGGACCTCATCACAGTACACAA